>JAAZJT010000036.1 GCA_012800215.1 Bacillota bacterium
CAATATCAATGAAATCTTTTTAATCTCCTTAGCCCTGCATGAAACTGGCAATGGTACAAGTAAATTGGCCAAGGGTGTGGAGTATAAAGGAAAAACAGTTTACAATATGTATGGTATTGGTGCCGTAGACAGTGACCCGATAAATAAAGGCGCAGAGTATGCCTATAACCACGGCTGGTTTACGCCTGAGGCGGCCATTATCGGCGGTGCCAAATTTGCCGGTGAGAACTATATTCATCATGCAACTTACAAGCAGGATACTTTGTATAAAATGCGCTGGAATCCAGCCTCTCCGGGGCAGCATCAATATGCGACCGATATTGGCTGGGCGTCCAAGCAAGTAACCAACATTAAAAATCTTTATGACCAATTAACTTCTTATGTCCTGCATTTTGAAATCCCCAGATATAAATAAAGCACAAGGAGCCCATCCGGGCTCCTTTCATTTTGGACTGTATCAACAATCATAATAAATTGTTTGCCGAATTTGTGCTATAATATAACAGTTAGCATTTGACTGCTGGCATAAACTTGCAGAAGAAGGAAGGGAAATTAATGACAAATCCCCAGATTACAATAGAAATGGCTGATGGAGGAGTAATTAAGGCGGAGCTTTACCCCGAAGCAGCGCCAAATACAGTGAGAAATTTTGTTGCTTTGGCGCAAAGCGGCTTTTATGATGGACTGATTTTTCATCGTGTCATCCCTGGCTTTATGATTCAGGGCGGCGACCCGCAAGGGACAGGTATGGGAGGCCCCGGTTACACAATTGCCGGTGAATTTCAGCTAAATGGCTTTCATAACCCCCTTAAGCATACACGCGGCGTACTTTCCATGGCACGTTCCATACGCCCCAATTCAGCCGGTTCACAATTTTTTATTATGCATGAAGATGCACCGCATTTAGATGGGCAGTATGCCGCATTTGGTCAAGTTACCGAGGGTATGGACGTGGTGGACGAAATCGCCACTACCCCCACTGATGAGCAGGACCGCCCCCTCCTAGAGCAGCGCATAAAAAAGATAACTGTGGAGACTTTTGGCGAGCAGCTGGGCGAGCCTGAAAAATGGGGTTAGGGCTAAAAGATACTAAAGGAATAAGCTTTAGGATGTGGAAAAAATGCGTGAAATTTATTTAGATAACAGCGCAACTACAGCTGTCCGGCCGGAAGTGGCGGCAGTAATGCAGGAAGTGCTGTGTGAGAACTACGGCAATCCTTCTTCTCTGCACCGTCGCGGCTTATTGGCGGAGCGGGTAAAAAATGAAGCCCGCCGTGTGCTGGCAGAAGCCTGCGGAGTAAAAGAAAAAGAAATATTTTTTACCTCAGGGGGTACGGAAGCCAACAATTTAGCCATTAAAGGTGCTGCCCGGCGTTTTAAACGGCGGGGCCGGCACCTAATAACCACTAAAATAGAACATCCTTCAGTGCTTTATACTTTTCGTGCTCTGGAGGATGAAGGCTTTAAGGTAACTTATTTTGATGTGGATGAGAACGGCTTAGTAGATGCCAAGGCGGTAGCGGAGGCGGTTACGGCTGAAACGCTGCTGGTAAGTGTTATGCATGTTAATAACGAGGTAGGCTCCATTATGCCGGTAGCAGAGATTGGTTCGCTGATTAAGCAAAAGAACCCGCAAACATTATTTCATGTGGATGCTGTACAGTCCTTCGGTAAATTGCCTGTACAGCCGCAAAAATGGCAGGCCGATTTAATGACTATTTCTGCACATAAAATACATGGTCCCAAGGGAAGTGGTGCATTGTACCGTAAGGAGGGGCTGCCGCTAACGCCACTGCTGCACGGCGGTGACCAGGAGCAGGGAATACGCCCCGGTACAGAAAACATGGCGGGAATTGCCGGTTTTGCCGTCGCTGCCCGTCTAATGCTATCGCAGCAGGCAGAAAACTACCGGTACATGGGCAAATTAAAAGAAATATTTTTAACAGGCCTGCAGGAGCGTTTGCCGGATATGCGCATAAACGGCGACGGTGCCGCGCATATTCTCAATGTTACTATCCCCGGAATAAAAGGAGAAGTGCTGGTCCATGCTTTAGAAGAGGACGGCATTTATATTTCTACCGGCTCGGCCTGTCACTCCCACCGCGCTGACCCCAGCCATGTGCTGCTAGCTATGGGGAGGACGCCGCAGGAAATAGAAGCATCTTTGCGTATCAGCTTTTCTGCTGCCATAACAATGGCAGACGTAGAGTATGCAGTAGCCAAAATTAGTGAAGCAGTGGAAACGCTGCGCCTGATGACACGGAGGAAATGATGAAAGCTTTATATTTAGTTCGTTATGGTGAGATTGGCCTAAAAGGTAAAAATCGCAAACATTTTGAAAATCTGCTCACTGCCAATATCCGGCGTGCACTGCAGGGAGTGGCAGAATGCCGTGTAGAGCAAAAACATACCCGTAATTTTGTGGAAGTGATAAGTGGTGATGCGGCAGCGGTGGAAGCCAGGCTGCAGCAAGTTTTTGGCATTGTATCCCTTAGTCCGGTAGCGGTGGCGGGGCTGGAACTGGAAGAGATAAAAAATGTGGCTGCCGGTGAATTTAGCAAAGTGGCACGTGAGGGCCTGCGTTTTAAAGTAAATACCCGGCGGGCCAATAAGCAATTTCCTTTGACTTCGCCGGAAGTAAGCGCCGAAGTTGGTGCCCATTTACTGCGCACTTTCCCAGAATTGGCGGTAGATGTACATGAACCGGAAGCCGTCTTGGATGTGGAAATTCGTGAGCAGCAAACTTATATTTATACACGCCGCATACCTGGCCTTGGTGGTTTGCCGGTGGGGGTGGCGGGAAAAGGTTTATTGCTGCTTTCTGGCGGGATAGACAGCCCGGTGGCAGGTTGGATGTCTATGAAACGCGGTGTTACTGTGGAAGCACTGCATTTCCACAGCTTCCCCTTTACCAGTGAGCGGGCCAAGGAAAAAGTAATTGACTTATGCCGCCAGTTGGCGCGCTTTGGCGGTAAGATCCGCTTACATATTGCGCATTTCACAGAAATCCAAAAAGAATTGCGACTGAAAACGCCAGAGCGGCTGTCAATTACTTTAATGCGCCGCATGATGTTCCGTATTGCGGAACGCCTGGCGGTCAGAAGGGGTGCTTTGGCTTTAATTACCGGTGAAAGTTTGGGCCAGGTGGCCAGCCAAACTATGGAAAGTATTAATGTTATTGAGCGGGTGACAACAATACCTGTTTTTAGGCCGCTTATTGGTATGGACAAACAGGAAATCATGGATCTTTCCCTCCGCATTGATACTTACCCCATTTCGATCCGCCCTTATGAAGACTGCTGTACTATTTTTCTCCCGGAATCCCCTGCCACTAAGCCACGCCTACAGGATGTGGAAGCAGCTGAAGCGGCTTTAGAGATCGAAACATTAATTGCTGATTGTTTAGCTAAAATAGAAACAATGGAAATTAGCCCGGCCAATTATTAGGCAGGCAGTTAATTATTTAAGCATAAAAAAACCGTGCGGTAAAGAAGTCCGCACGGTTTTTTATTTTTTCCTTTTCAGCGTATTCGGCTGTGTAGGTTTAGTTTAACTGCAGAATAAACTTTTCCAGCCTTTCAATTCCTTCTTGTGCTTGCTCCAGGTCCAGGGTATAAGAAAAACGTACATAATCAGGTGCGCCGAAGGCTGTTCCCGGAATTAGCGCAACCTGTGCTTTTTCCAGTAAGAGGGTGGCAAAACTCAAGCTGTCTGTAATAACTTGCCCCTGATAATTATGACCAAAGAGATTGCTTACATCTACAAAGAGATAGAAGGTGCCATCCGGTTCAATACAGGTAAGCTTAGGAATAGCTTTTATTTTTTGCACCATATAATCGCGGCGCTTGGCAAAGGCAGCTTTCATTTGCTCGACACAGTCCTGCGATCCTAGTATTGCTGCTAGAGCTGCTCTTTGAGCAATGGAATTGGCATTGCTGGTGGCATGGCTCTGCAGGCTGCTCATAAGCTTAGCAATGTGTGCAGGAGATGCAGTATAACCAATGCGCCAGCCTGTCATGGCGTATGTTTTGGAAACGCCATTGATCACTATAGTTCTTGCTTGTATTTCTTCTCCCAAACTGGCAATACTAATATGCTGCTGCTCTCCATAAATAAGTTTTTCATAAATTTCATCAGAAATGATATATAAATTATGGTTAACAGCTAAATCGGCAATCTCCTCCAGTTCGCTGCGCGTATAAATTTGCCCGGTAGGATTATTGGGGCTATTTACAATAATGGCTTTCGTTCTGGCCGTTAAAGCAGCAGCAATGGCATCAGCGGTAATTTTAAAGTTATGCTTAACACTGGCAGGGAGAATAACTGGGACGCCGCCATTAATTTTGACAATTTCAGGGTAACTGACCCAATAAGGAGCAGGAATAATTACTTCATCCCCAGGGTTGAGTAAAGCAGCAAAAGCGTTACTGAGAGAGTGCTTAGCCCCGTTGCTGACAACAATCTCCTGGGGCTGGTAAAACAGTTGGTTATCTTTTTTTAGTTTATAGCAGATGGCCTCCTGCAGTTCTGGGTAGCCGGCTACAGGCGTATAGCGGGTAAAACCCTCCTTGATGGCTTGTATGGCTGCTTCTTTGATATGGGACGGTGTATCAAAATCGGGTTCTCCTACTCCAAAATCAATTATATTAATACCTTTATTTTTCATTTCTTTAGCTTTGGCATTAATGACAAAAGTCGGAGAGGGGGTGATGGATTGTACTTTTTTTGCTAGCATCTGCTTTTATCACTCTCCCTTTAAATTATGCGGCTTAACCATTGCGCTTTCTAAAATCCCGCATGAAAGTGGCCAGTTTTTCACATCCGGCAAGGCTCATGGCATTATAGATGGAGGCACGGATGCCGCCTACAGAGCGATGCCCTTTAATGCCATAAATCCCCTGTGCCTCTGCTTCCTGCAGAAAAGTTTTTTCCAGTTCGGCGTTGGCTAAGCGAAAAGTAACATTCATATAACTGCGGCTGGGGGCTTCAGCATGCCCGTGATAAAAATCATCTTCATCAATTACATCATAAAGCAGGGCAGCTTTAGCTTGATTATGTTCGGCTACGGCAGTAAGCCCGCCAAATTTTTTTATCCACTCCAAAACAAGTTTAAGCATATAAATGCCAAAAGTGGGCGGAGTATTATAGAGTGAGTTGTTTTTGGCAAAAGTTTCATAACTAAAAATAGTGGGCAAGTCGGGATTTACCCTTTCTAACATCTTTTTATGCACCATCACCAGCACCACGCCGGATGGACCAAGATTTTTTTGGGCGCCGGCATAGATTAAATCAAATTTACTGTAATCAAGGGGCCTGCTTAGAATATCACTGGACATATCGGCGACCAGCGGCACGCCATTAGTTTCCGGTATATAATGCCACTGGGTACCATAAATAGTATTGTTAGTGGTAATATGCACATAAGCAGCATCTTTTGTCAATTTAAGTTCTGCCTGTTCCGGAATGCGCTTGTGGCCAACAGCGGCAGTTGTAGCCACTACATTTACCTTGCCAATTTTTTTTGCTTCCTTATAAGCTTTTTCCCCAAAACTGCCTGTGATTACATAATCAGCACTTTTGTTTGTGCCGAGGAAATTGAGCGGAATTAAGGCAAATTGCTGGCTGGCACCTCCCTGAAAAAATAGTACGCGATAATCGTCGCCAACACCTGCTAATTCTTTAAAAAGTGCCTCTGTTTGTGTTACTATCTCCTCAAATTCTGGGGCGCGATGGGAGATTTCCAAGATAGACATACCTGTACCTTTATAATTTAAAAGCTCAGACTGTGCTTGCTGTAATACCTCTAAAGGTAAAGTTGATGGACCGGGGTTAAAATTAAAAACACGCTCTTGCATTTGAAATCCCTCCTCTGGGAGTTTCCTTTCATTATAAACTATAAGCTGCGGGGAGCTCAAGCCTATAGTGACAAAAAAATTCCAAATCGTGAAAAATAGCTCAAGCAGGTGACACGATAACTTTTAGAAAGGATTTTCCTTTCGGCAGGTGGAATAATATGCAGGGAAAGAAAAGAGGAGGTGGGCAGATGCTCATTCGAACACTGGAAACAGGCTCTTTTGCAGCTAATTGCTACTTAGTGGCATGTAAAGAGACGCTGCAGGGACTACTCATTGATCCCGGCGACGATGCAGAACGTATTATTGAGATGGTAAAGGAAAATAATGTGACAATTAAATATATATTTAACACACACGGCCATTTTGATCATACCGGAGCTAATGAAGCTGTACGAGCTGCTTTTAATGCCCCTATATTAATTCATGCCGCTGACGGTGATTTATTCCAGAAACCACGGGAAAGTTTGGCTGCTTTTTTCAGCCAGAAGAAACTGGCTAAACCTGATAGTTTGCTGACAGATGGGCAGCAGCTGCAGTTTGGCAAACTTACAGCAACTGTTATTGCAACACCAGGACATACCAAAGGTTCCTCCTGTCTACTGGTCGAGGGAGTCCTTTTTAGTGGCGACACCCTTTTTGCCGGCTCAGTGGGGCGCACCGACCTGCCCGGCGGTTCAGCAGAAGAGCTGTTTGAATCAATTAAAGAAAAATTACTAATCCTGCCTCCGGAAACGAAAGTATACCCGGGGCATGGTCCGGATACCACTATCGGCATGGAGTTAGCAAATAACCCTTATATTAAGCAAATAAAAAGCTGACTGTTAAAAGTCAGCTTTTTATTACCACGGCCATAGCCAGCGGCGGCGCTCATCTTCTCTTTCATTTTCATTGTCTTCGTTTTCTTGTTGTCTTTCTTCTTGTTCTTCTCCTCTCGGCTGTTCGTTCTCATTATTATTATTATCCTGTCCCGGGCGCCAGAACCACCAGCCATCACTCCAGTCCCATTGGGGTTCTTCCGGACAGTACGGACATTCAGGCCAACTGTCTTGCTGCCGCGGTTCCGTGCCGGCAATAAAAATTTCCCGTAGTGGTTCTAAAGAGCAGCGTGGGTTATGCAGCAGTCCTGTTTCCGGGCAGATTAGTACTTCCACCAAGCCTGCCGGACGGGTAAAATCTTTAGCCGGCTTATCTGCCAGTGCTTGCCGCATAAAATTAACCCAAATTTGACCTGCGCGCACAGCACCTGTTTGTCCCCATCCCAGAGAAAGATTATCATCATTACCAACCCAAACAGCTGTAACCAAATCAGGCGTATAGCCAACCATATACGAATCGCGGTGACCCTGGGAAGTGCCGCTTTTAGCTGCAGCCGGACGGTTTAGTAATTTTCCTAATGAGGAGGCAGTGCCTCCAGGCTGTAGGACGCTTTTCATCATATCAGTCAGCAGATATGCTATTTTAGGATCTAAAACTGCTGTGCGCTGTGAAGTGCCATCTTCGTAAAGAACTCTCCCGTCAGCATCAGTAATTTTAGTGATAAAACGGGGTTCAACCCTAATCCCTTGGTTAGCAAAGGGAGCATAGGCGGTAGCCATCTCCAGGGGAGTAACTTCAGAGGTGCCCAACGGGAGGGAAAGAACAGGTTCTAATTTACTTTTTATGCCTAAACGCTGTGCCATGTCTACAGTTTTTTGCGGGCCAATTTCATCATTTACTTTCACGGCTATTATATTACTGGAGCGGGCGATGGCTTCACGCACACGCATTTTGCCATAATATTTTTCACCGTATTCTGTTGGTTCATATGGTTTAGTTTCATGCGGAAGGTTAAAACTTACCGGCGCGCTTTCACGAATAGTGGCAGCAGTATAACCTCCTTGCTCCAAGGCGGCTGCATAGGTGAAGGGCTTAAAGGAAGAACCGGGAGAGCGTTTATTAACAGCACGATTATATTGGCTTTGCTGAAAATTGCGTCCGCCTACCAGCGCCCGTACTGAACCGTCGGCAGGATCTAAGGCCACTAATGCTGCCTGCAGGGGAATTTCTTCTCCCTGATCATTTTTAATGGTTTCAGGTAAATAGCCGGGGTTGGCAAATATCTTCTCGGCTACTTGCTGCATATTTTTGTCAAGGGTGGTATAAATATGCAGTCCCCCCCGATAAATAATTTGGGGATCAGTTGAGTAAGCAGAAATTTTCTCCATAATTTCATGATTAATTAGATAGTCAATGTAGTAAGCGCCAAACTGTCTGGCTGTTTGCAGTGAATCAAGACCTTCAAACACCAGTTTTTCTGCTTGTGCTTCATTTTTTTGTGCTTCTGAAATGTAGCCTTCTGCAACCATACGGGTCAGGATTGTTTCCTGGCGTTTAAAGGCGGCAGTGCGGGTTTCATCACTGATGTAGGGGGAGTAATAAGCGGGACCGCGGGTAATGCCGGCTAATAAAGAGGCTTCTGCCAGGGATAAATCTTGTACTGATTTATTAAAATAAATACGGGAAGCCGCCTCTACGCCATAAGCGCCATGACCAAAATAAATAGTGTTTAAATATTTTTCCAGAATTTCATTTTTTGAATATTTGCGTTCTAACTGCAGTGTTAAAAGTGCTTCCTGCAATTTGCGTTTTAAAGTTTTTTCATGGGTTAAAAATAGATTTTTCGCCAGCTGTTGGGTAATGGTGCTGCCGCCTTCAACGATACGGCCTGCACGCAAATTACGGAAAAGAGCACGTGCCAGGCCCTGCACATCAAGGCCAAAATGATCATAGAAACGGTGATCTTCAATGGCAATAAAAGCTTGTGGCAGATAGTCAGGCATCTCCGATAATGGTACATCAAAGCGGTTTTGTTCAAAACGAGTGGTAATGACTTCACCGCGGTAATCATAAAAAGTGCTGGTCAAAGATATTTCCGGGTCTGACATTTCATCCATACCGGCCACGGTAGCAGCCAGAATACCCAGCACTGCCACCGCCAGAACCGCTAGTATTAAGGTTACCATAAGAGTAAAACGGCGAATACTATGCATACCGTCACCTGCTTTGTCGAAAGATTGATAAATAAATTATAGCATGAAGAAGCTTAAAAGCGTTCAGGAATTTATTTGCATCCCACGGATTATGTGGTATAATTCTTTCGATATGCCCAGCTGCCTATGCAAAGGGTGCTTTGGGCACACTACAGATATAAGGAAAAAGGAGGTTGTCTCTATTGTTACCCACACCAAAGAAATTTAAAATAGTTGCAGGTGCAGCTGAAGGTAACCATAAATTAACAGCCTTTGACAATGCACTGCTTGAGGCAGGCATTGGTAATGTTAATCTGGTCAGAATTTCCAGTATTCTCCCTCCGGCAGCCCAGCAGGATCAAGACATGGTTTTGCCTCCGGGATCGCTTGTCCCCACAGCATACGGTGCCATTGTTTGTGATGAGCCGGGTAAAACTATTGCAGCTGCAGTGGGCGTAGGTTTTTCTGCCGACGATTTTGGGGTAATCATGGAATATTCAGGCTTCTGCAGTAAAGAGGAGGCAGAACAAAGGATTAAAGATATGCTGCAGGATGCTTTTGCCCGGCGCGGTATGCCCCTTGTAAAAACAGAAATTCGCTCAGTTGAGCATACTGTCCAATCTATTGGCTGTGCCATGGCTGCTGTATCACTCTGGTATTAAGGTAGAGGAAGGGATTGGCAAATGGAACTTTGGTATACAGAAAAACAAACTCCAAATTTGGGTATTACTTGTCTCCTGCATGAAACACTATGCCATTTTAAGACCGAATATCAGGATTTAGCTGTTCTTAATACTGTAGAGTTTGGCAAAATGCTGGTTCTCGATGGTATGGTTATGACTACAGATAAAGATGAATTTGTTTACCATGAAATGTTAGCACACATTGCTATGCAAGCACATCCCGACCCACGGCATGTCCTGGTGGTGGGTGGCGGTGACGGTGGCGTTATCCGCGAAGTAGTTAAATACCAATCCCTGGAAAGCGCTACTTTGGTGGAAATTGATGGTGCTGTTATTGAAGTTTCCAAAAAATATTTTCCCCAAATCTCCTGCGGCTTAAGTGATCCTCGCGTTAAAATTCTTGTTGCCGATGGCATTGAACATGTAAAACAAGCTGTAGGTCAGTATGATGTGATTTTAATCGACTCTACGGAACCGGTAGGCCCGGCTGTAGGACTTTTTAGCGCAGATTTTTACCGTGATGTTTATAGAGCTTTAAAAAAGGACGGCATAATGGTGGCGCAAACAGAGTCTCCGTTTTTCAACCGGGATCTGATTGCAGAAGTTAATAAAAATATGAGAAAGATTTTTCCCATAACCAAACTGTACTTAGCCAGTGTACCCACTTACCCAAGCGGACTCTGGAGTTTCACAGCAGGTTCGAAATGCTATGATCCTTGTAATTGCCACCAAAAAGTTGTGCAGACAAAATACTATAATTTTGACCTCCATCAGGCCGCTTTCGTATTGCCAAATTTTGTGCGAGAATTAACGGAGGAAAAGTAATGAGCCGTATCCATGAGTTATGTGAATCCAGTGGTTCCTTTTTGGCAGCCGGCAGTGACTACGAGGCGAGCCGGCTGGTGCTTTTAGGCGCGCCAATGGATTTTACAGTTTCTTTCCGCCCTGGTGCACGGACAGGCCCCCAAGCCATTCGCAGTGCTTCGCCTGGCTTGGAAGAATATAGTTTAGCAGCAGGAAAAGATTTGCGTGAAGCTTCCTTTTATGACGCGGGGGATATTGCTTTGCCCCTTGGCAATACTGAGCGTTCACTGCAATTAATAGAGACTGCCGTTAATGAGGTGTTTGCTGCCAATAAATTTCCTTTACTAATGGGTGGGGAGCATTTGGTCTCTCTGGGTGCCCTCCGGGCAGCAGCAAAGCATTATAAAGATTTGGCCGTTGTCCATTTAGATGCTCATGCCGATTTACGTGCCGATTATCTGGGAGAGGCATATTCCCATGCTGCTGTGATGTATCATGTTCAACAAGAGTTAGGTTTGCCATTGTATCAATATGGCATTCGCTCAGCAACGGCAGAAGAGGCAGCCTATGCTAAAGAGCATACCCATTTTTATCCTTTCCATGTACTGGAACCGCTGCGGCAAACTGCAGCGGAGCTGGTAGGCCGCCCCCTTTATTTGTCTCTGGATATTGACGTAGTAGACCCGGCTTATGCACCGGGAACAGGGACGCCGGAACCCGGCGGTATTACGGCAACAGAGTTGTTGACCGCCATCGATATACTATCTGATCTGCAGATAGTTGGAATGGACTTAGTAGAAGTGGCACCTGTTTATGATACAGCCGGTATTACAGCAATGCTGGCTGCAAAAGTGATTCGTGAAATCATTTTATCTTTTGCTGTGTAAGGAATTATTGTTTCTTTTGCAGGGATTCTAGTTGAAAAGTAGTATACGTATAATGTTGCACAACTGGTATTGTATGTGTCTTTTGTGCTGGCAGAGAAGGGGGAATGGATAAAGATAATGGGCACAAAATATATTTTTGTTACAGGGGGCGTAGTGTCATCACTGGGAAAGGGAATTACAGCAGCTTCCCTGGGCTTTTTGCTTAAATGCCGGGGCCTTAAAGTAACAATCCAAAAATTCGATCCGTATATCAATTTTGATCCCGGCACCATGAGCCCTTATCAACATGGTGAAGTGTTTGTGACTGATGACGGAGCGGAATCAGATTTGGATTTGGGCCACTATGAGCGCTTTATTGATATCAATTTAACTAAAAATTCTAATGTTACAACAGGTAAAATTTATTGGTCAGTTATCAACAAGGAAAGAAAAGGTGAATTTTTAGGCGGAACCGTACAAGTTATTCCGCATATCACCAACGAAATTAAAGCGCGTATAATGCGCGTAGCACAGCAGACGGATGTAGATATAGTGATCACGGAAATCGGCGGCACCGTGGGTGATATTGAAAGCCTACCCTTTTTAGAAGCCATCAGGCAGTTAAAAAGTGATTTGGGCCGTGAAAATGTGATGTATATTCATGTCACACTTATTCCTTATTTAAAGATGTCGGGCGAATTAAAAACTAAGCCTACACAGCATTCGGTGAAGGAATTACGTTCCATTGGCATTCAGCCCGATGTGATTGTTTGTCGGACAGAAAAACCACTTTCGCCGGGGATAAAAGATAAAATCGCATTATTCTGCGATATTGCTCCTGGCGGCGTAATTGAAAATTCCGATGTGGAAACAATTTATGAAGTGCCGCTTTTATTAAATGCTGAAGGTTTAGATAAAATAGTACTGGAACAGCTAGGTTTGCCACAGGTAGAATACTCTCTTGCAGATTGGCGTGCGCTGGTAGCACGGATAAAAAATCTGCAGGGAAAGGTTACCATTGCCTTGGTCGGTAAGTATGTTTCCCTCAAAGACGCTTATTTAAGTGTGGCTGAATCTTTGTATCACGGCGGTTTTGAAAATAATAGTGAAGTGGAAATTCGCTGGATCCAGGCAGAAGATGTGGAAAAACTAGGGGCAGAAAAGCTGCTGGCTGATGTGGATGGTGTTTTAGTTCCAGGTGGTTTTGGTGAGCGAGGCATCGAAGGAAAAATCGCTGCTATACGTTATGCCCGGGAAAATAAAATACCTTTTTTGGGTATCTGCCTGGGTATGCATTGTGCCACTATAGAATTTGCACGTCATATCTGCCGCTGGGAGGATGCTCATTCAACTGAATTTAACCCAGCCACAGAGCATCCGGTTATTGATC
>JAAZJT010000006.1 GCA_012800215.1 Bacillota bacterium
ATTTTTGTTCAGCAGTTTTCTGTAAACATTATACTAATTGTCGTAGCTATGTTCAGGTGTAGAGCCAGATGGTGCCGAAAGACTTGTTTTTGCTGCCATGGTAACCAAACTAACGCCGCAAATTACAATGATCCCACCGATAAGCTGTATAGAAGTAAGGGTTTCCTGTAATATAAGCGCTCCACCCAGTACACCAAATACGGGCACCAGGTTAAGAAAACTAGTTACAGCAGTTGTGCCTAGGATTTTTAAAGCATAAAGGTAGAAAAAATAAGCTACGGCGGAACAACAGATCCCAAGATAAAGCAAGTTTAGAGCAACTGTATTTTGTAAAATAATTTGGCTTTTTTCCAGCGGCAATGCCAGAGGACTAAGAAATATCATACCAATAGCAACCTGGTATAAATTAATAGTGATATTATCGTAAAGTGTTATTAACGGTTCATTAATGCGTGTATAAATTACCCATGTGCAAGCTGCACCAAAGACCAGTAAGTTCCCTTTTAGATTAGCTAATGAGAGTTCGCCGTTACTGCCAGTGCGTATAATAAGATAAACGCCGAAAAAGGAGAGAAGCACGCCTAACCAGCGCGTAGCTGAATTCTTTTCTTTAAAAATAATTGCGCCTGCCACGGCATCTAATACAGGTATAGTAGCGATAATAAGTGATCCCATGCTGGCAGTAGTAAAAAGCAGGCCGTTATTTTCAAGAAGGAAATAAAAGAAGTTGCCAAATAGTCCGCCGGCGATCACGCGCAGCAGATCTTTTTTCGCTATTCTTTTTTTGTTTGTGCATAAAAAAAGAAGACCGAATATTAAGCAGGAAATAACCAAGCGGCAAAAAGCAATTTGTTCTGGTCGCAATGAGCTTAAAAGTACTTTCGTACTGCTGTAAGATCCACCCCAAAACATGGTAGTGACTAAAATGGCACAAACAGCTGGCAATTTATTTTTCATGGCAAACAAACCTCATTTGCTAAAATTTAATACGGATTATAACATATAGTTGTTTCTCTCGCAATGAACGAAGTTGACCTATCATTGTTGACGTAATATGATGACAGTAAATATTCTATGAAATGTTACGATTAAGGAGTTGATATATTGACTAAAAACATTTCGCAAAAAAAGCCATTATTATTTGTAGTGCAACAACATCATGCCACACATATGCATTGGGATTTTCGTTTGGAAATGGACGACGTTTTGGTATCTTGGGCGATTCCAAAAGGGCCATCTACAGATCCACAGACGAAAAGGTTATCTTTTAGAGTAGAAGATCATGTCTATGGTTACAAAGACTTTGAAGGAATTATTCCTGGTAATGACTATGGTTCAGGCAAGGTAATAATTTGGGATCGGGGAGAGTATTTGCCCCTTGGAAGGTACTCTCAGCAAAATTTACATCAAACATGGCTTGATAGCGGTAAGCTTGAATTTGAATTAAAAGGGCAGAAATTAAAAGGTGGATGGAACTTAATACGTACATCCAAAAGACTTTATGGTGAAGACACCTGGCTATTAATAAAAAAGAAAGATCAATACGCCAGCACGGGTGAAATAGTTCATGATTTGCCTAATTCAGTTGTTTCAGGCAAAACAATAGCAGAAATTACTGCTCGCGACGGCGTTTTTCGTCTTGGAGACTATAAATAATAATTTTGAGTTTGCTCAGTTGACAAATTTCTCAAGCCATGGTAATATTATTTTTGTGCCGCGTAGGGCGCGTATGTTTTATCACTGCATACTCGCTGAAATGCGACGGAATTACAAAATTTATTTTACCAGAAACTGGCCGGTTGACACAAGAAAACGGCCATGGTAAGATAAAAATCCG
>JAAZJT010000037.1 GCA_012800215.1 Bacillota bacterium
AAAATATATCAACCCCGTAAACTGGAAATAATCTTACACTTGCGTAAACACACCGCTTACTATTCGTTAATATGCTCAGCAGATCCTCGACTGGCACGTGTTCACTTAACTAACGACAAGCCGGATAATCCTGCTGTCCCCCCGGCATTTTGTATGCTTTTACGTAAACATCTCACTGGTGCCCGTTTACTCTCACTGCAGCAGGAAGGCTTGGAACGTATTTTAACTTTTGTCTTCAGCTCCTACGATGAATTTGGCAACAGCGTTACTAAAAGCCTCATTTGTGAAGTTATGGGGAAACATTCCAATATTATTTTGACTATACCCACACTTGATAATGAACCACAGATTTTAGGCAGTATTAAACAGGTCACTGCAACTATGAGCCGCTACCGTACCATTTTACCCGGCGAAATATATTATCCACCTCCGCCGCAAGAGAAAATAAATATTTTTAATTTTAGTGAAGAAGAACTGGCAACTGCATTGCTTAATACAACAGAACAAGCGCCGGTTTCCTCATTAGTACAAACAGTCATGGGTATCGGCAAAGAATTGGCTAAGGTGCTGATTCAGCGAGCTGCAGACGGTGAGTATTGTCATCCTTTAACAGTGATCCGCCCAATGGCTGCAGAATTGCACAAACTGGCAACTGCTGTTGATAGTAATCAATTGCAGCCCTGTTTATATAAAACAGCTGCTAATAAGCTTTCATTTTCACTGCTGATTCCACCGCAGGCCTCGCTTGCGGAATTGACACTTTTTCAAAGTGTTAACGATTGCCTGGCTGCCTACTATCATGCTTTGCTTAATGCTCATGAAGTGGCAGCATTAAAACAGCAGCTTCTACAATCTGTTAATAATATGCTGGCGCGCGCTGTCAAAAAATTAAAAAAGCAAATGAGAGAATTGCAGGAAATGGAGGGTGCTGATAAATACCGACTTTGGGGTGAAATGTTAACTGCCAGCCTTCATCACCTTCGCCCCGGTATGACAAAGGCATCAGTACCCAACTATTACACTGACAGTAGGGAAAAAATAACAGTCCCACTGGATCCTGCATGTTCACCGCAGGAAAATGCACAACGTTATTTTAAAAAATACCGCAAACTACGTGACGGGAAAAAATATCTTGTTGATCGCAAAGCAGCAGCTGAAAAGGAAATTGCCTACTTAGAGTCACTCTTAGTTGCTATCCAGCATGCAGATATGTCTGCTTTATGGGAAATACGCGAAGAGATGGAAAAAGCCGGGTTAATACGCAAAAAAACAATAAAAAAACAGGCTAAGACATACTCATCTCAGCCCTTGCATTTTGTCTCTCCTGATAATATTGATATCTATGTCGGGAAAAATAACCGGCAAAATGACCAACTTACTTTGCGTGCTGCTTCACCGACGGACATCTGGCTGCATGTGAAAAATCACCCAGGCGCACATGTGATTATACGAGATTCAAATCCACCGGCAAAAACAATACTTTATGCTGCTGAACTGGCAGCATTTTACAGTAAGCTTTCTACTTCTGCCAACGTGCCGGTAGACTATACGCAGGTTCGTTATGTGAAAAAACCTAAAGGGGCAAAGCCGGGTATGGTTGTTTACGATCATCACCATACCGTTTACGTTACTCCTAAACAATCCTATTAAAAAGAGCTACGGGCAGGAAGGCCTTGCCAAAGAATTTATGCGGTAGCGAACTGCAGCATCTAATAATATCTCGCCATCTTCCTCATCAAAGCGCACTAAACCAATTACCCCATCCTTCTCGCCAAGCCAGCCGAGATATTGCTCCACAAAATACTGAGCTCCTTGCTCACTAAAAGGTTCAGGGTGCCCACACATTACTTGAGCATAAACTTCCCGCGGTACCTGTAAAATACGATGCGTTACCTGAAAAATTTCACCCTCTACTTCCCTTTCCTTTACCTGACTAAAAAGTGAACTTTTCATTTTAATTCACCTCATCGATGTTTCTGTTATATTCTTTCAATGGTGGCCCCGGTGTATACACCATTCACCGCCTTACTTTTTTTGTATACTTACCAGTCAATCTGAGCAAATTAAGGTGAAAAGGGGGTGAATTAAAATGATGACCACTTTTCACTGGATTCATATTATCGTTGGAGCTTGGTTAGCATTAGTTAATTTTATGGAGATTTTACCGGCAGAACTAACAATGCTAAATAACGTGGGGATAGGCATCATTGTTGCCATCTACAATGCATATTTTTTATTTGCTAAAAATAATGTTGATGTCAAAAATCAAGAAAGACGCTGATTTTTACTTTTTAAAAACAGCGTCTTTTTGAGGCCTTCAGGGAAAATATCTCAATGAAGGGCAGTGTCAGGCACCCTGTTTGGGTGCCTCTTGCATAATAATCAAATGCATGCGCAAAAATATTAACAGACTCTACTAATGAAAGTGAGTGATAATCGATGAGTGAATTTAAAAATGATTCACGGGAAGGCGATTGGGCAGCTGCCGCAATAAAATATGGTGCCTGGCTGCTTGGGTTAATTATAGTCCTTTATTTTGTTGCGCGTAATGTCTTTCCCTTTATTCAAAGCTTGTTTTAAAGCACAAAAGTATTTACTACAGCCCATGCCTGAATTTGCACTTTGGGTATTTGCTGCAGCTTTTATATTTTCGCCCTTTACCCTCTCTAATTACTAATTTATTACCGCATTTGGGACAAATATCAGCATCCACCAGCCGCTTTCTTTCCTCAAGTATATCCTTAACATTATAAATGCGTGTTTTTCTTATATTTTTTTGAGAAGTGTAACCGTTGAATTCTTTTATTATTTTCTCCATCTCACTTGACGTCAACACTTCTTGATCATAACGATAGATTATATTGAGGAGATTGTTAGCTAAAATAACGTGTGTATTGACTTTAATTTTTAGTTGGGCGGACATTCCAAACACTACAATCGGTATTACTGGAATTTTATTTGTTTGCAGTAATTTACGGATTGCTTTTGCCTGTATTTTACATTGCTTAACGGGATTAGCAAACCTTCTTTTACGTTTTAGAACTTGTTGTGTCCAAGTATCACTATGTTCTGTACCTTCAATTATTCCTTTTTGCGTACTCATTTTTATTACAAAAATACCGTAGCGGGAAATAATGACATAATCAATACTGGCACCATTCTTCTGTACAAAAAAATTCTGTATGCAATAATATTGTTTTTTATCAAGTCTTGCCAGTGATACTCTGGTACTATTGATACCTATCTTCCCTAACATAATAGGAATACGCAGTGCTGAGCAGAACAATCCTAACGCAATAAACAGGTATAACCACAAATGCAGCACTCCTTCCCAAAGTCAATTTAGCTAAATAGAAAGCAAAACCGTGGGAGTTTCCACGGCACGCACACAAAAATTTTCCTTTCAAATAATAGTGTGAATATTTAAACTACTACAATAATAACTAAATGAACATTATGCAATTTGCGCGAGTCTTTAACTGCTTTAATACTATAGCATTTTCACCATTGCTGCAAATATGCTTAAACGCTTATTGTTTATTCGACAAAGGAGAGGTAAATTCCTCTAGCTAAAGTAATTATTACTAATACTGCTTATAGGCGTGTATAAATAAAAAGGGCAAGAAAAAACCCTAAAATAGTGGCAATATTTATCTTTAAATATATACCTAATGTTAGAGATATAGCAGCAAGTTCAACTGTGGTCGGTCCAAACCCCAATTTTTTACCTACATTTAAAAATGGAAGATTAGCGCCAAAGATTTCTCCTAAAAGTGAACCAAAAATACTGCCAACAATAAGTAAGATAATAAGCATTCCTGTTTGTTTTGTCATTTTGGCCATAAAGCATCCCCCTACAAGTTGTAAGCTAATCCTTTGACTTATAAATAAGCGAAGTTTTATTCTTCTTTATTATTTTTTTAAGCTATTAGACGCACCTTCGCTTTTCATTATTGCTTTTAAACCCTCAGTAGTTCTAACTGAGCCATCTTTCATTACCCAGAGTGCCTCTACGCCTTCAGTCTTTTCTGCCAGAGCCAAGCTCTCTGTAAAGGGTAGTAAAAATAATTCTGTTGACATGAAATCAGCAAGACCGGAATCTTCCGCCACCACAGTAACAGCACGATAATTTTCTCCCGGCATTAAAGTATCTGGATCAATAATATGATGATACTTTTTACCCTGATAAATAAAATAGCGCTGATAATCGCCACTGCTTACAACTGAGGCATCACTGACAAATACTGTTTCTAACACTCCATTTTCGGAAACAATCGATTCATTAGGATTTTGAATGCCAATGCTCCAATGTTTGCGCACGCCATCGAGGGGGCTACCAATAGTGCGGATATTTCCGCCAGCACTTATAATGCCTGAAGTTAACCCGGCCGCCATTACCTCCTGAGCCACAATTTCTGTAGCAAAACCTTTAGCAATACCGCCCACATCCAGCCTCATATTTTTATCTGCCAGATAAACAGTGCGTTTTTCTGTGTCAATAATCACTTGATCAAGATCTGTATGCTTAGCAGCATTCTTTAATTTTTCCAAAGGCGGAAGTTCTGCTTTTTCAGGGAAATCAATAGCCTTAGTACGATAATCATGCCAAATACTTAGCACTGCTCCCATGGCAATATTCATTTTACCTCCAGTTTTCTCATGCCATTCCTTGGCAAAAAGTATTAAATCTATAATTTCCTGCTCAACCTGGACTGGCTTTATACCGGCATTGTCATTAATTGTTTTTACATTATTAATTCCCGTATAGTTATTATAAATATCAAATAAACGGTGTAGTTCAATAAAACGCGTATGAATTTGCTCATAATATTGATTAAATTCTTCTTCACTTTTTGTATAAGCGATAACTTGTGTAAGAGTATCAAATGTATCAAAAAAACTCTTTGAGTATTTGGTATATTCCACCTCAGGGGTTCTACGACAACCTGTTAGCAATAATAAAATAGCTACAAGCAGAATCTTAATTGTCAGTTTATATTTCATTAGCATCACCATGTCCTATTATAACAAATAACATATACTAGTAATACTATTATTGACAAAATTACTCCCCTGCTTGCAGCAGGGGAGTAAAAACACTGATTTAATTTACATTTTTACCTAATCTAGATCTAGCGAGCGTTGGCTGCAGCTTCTTCAACTACTGCCAAATAGTCTTCTACAGTAACAGTTACCAGAGAAGTAAGCTCTTCTACATCGGGTACAGCTTTGTGACTAGCATCACGTTCTTTAACCTTCATACCTGTGATGTCAGCAACGGATTTACCAACCATCCATTTTTCTAACTCGGCAATCTGCTCGTACCATTCTTTATCGATGGTGGAGACTTTTTTCATGCCGTATTCTTCTTTCTTTTCCTTCTTAGTTTTTAGCGCATCATCTCTGTTAGTTACTTTACCTTCGGCGTCAAACTTAACAGTGATTTGTGCATTATCGATCAGAACACCGGCAACATTACCATCAGCATCAAATGCTGTTGCTGCTATAGTTGTATCAACTTGTGCTGTCGGCAGGACTTCGTCCTTGTCGCCTTCAGCCGGTGCATAATCCTTGGATTTTGCAATGGATATTTTATTACCTAATCCTAATTTTACAGCGCCTTCAACTTCCACTGCATTAGCGAAAGCTTTCTCTACAGCTTCCAGATAGCCTTCCACAGTAATGGTAACTAAAGATGTAAGTTCTGGAACATCGGGCACAGCTTTGTGGCTGGCATCACGCTCTTTGACTTTTAATCCCTTAATTTCGTCAAGAGTTTTACCAACCATCCATTTTTCTAATTCGGCAATCTGCTCATACCATTCTTTATCGATGGTAGAGACTTTTTTCATGCCGTATTCTTCTTTCTTTTCTACTTTAGTTTTTAGCTCAGCATCTCTGTTAGTTACTTTCATATCAGCATCAAAAGTAACTTTGGTTTGTGCGGTATCAATGATAACGTCCACAACTTTGCCATCTGCATCAATGGCTACTGCTGCCATGGTAGTATCAACTTGTCCCGCAGCCAGCTTCTCTTCCTGATCACCTTCAGCCGGCGCATAGTCACTTGATTTGGCGATAGAGTTAACTACACCAAGACCTAATTTAACTGCTCCGGCAGGCTTCTCACCGTTGCCATTGCCGTTGTCTTTGCCATTGCTTTGGCCGCCACCGCCACAGCCTACCAGCATTACAGCTACTAAGGATAGGACTAGCAGCAGTGATAAGAATTTTTTGCTTTTCAAATTTACCCCTCCCATTAGGTATAATTGGATTTGCTTCCGCACAAATGATAACATATTCACAAAAGCTTGGCAATACTAAAGTTACATAAATCACTTTCATTTTTGTCTAAAATAAAAATAAATTGTGGCAGAAACTA
>JAAZJT010000038.1 GCA_012800215.1 Bacillota bacterium
CGTCTGCACCCGCTGCCTAAAAGCAGGCAAAATCCAAAGAGTTGTTTAATAATATTACAAAAAAAAAGCGCTCACATGCGCTTTTTTTATTTTTGCCAAAGTCCAAGTATTCCACTTAAAATTTTTCCTATGAATTTCGGCACTTTTAGTGTATAAAAACGCATTTTCTGTCCTCCCTTCTAAGAAATGCGCTCCATCCGGAACAAAATCCACCCAACCCAGATTAGGCCGAAACCCACAATTAGTAACCATAAGTATTTGGGCAGGGTATTTATCACTACGGCGATGCCTGTTACGGCCAAAGCCAGGCCAGTAATTTTGCGAACCAGGGCGCTTGCCCTGAAGGTGCGCAAATCATCACCCCCAATCGAGTCAGCTTATACTTCAGTATATGCATACCCTGCCTTGATTGTGAATTAAGCAAGCTCTACAATTTTTACTGCTAAAGCTGTTGTTTTCACCAGTTCTGATATTTTAATATATTCATTAACTGTATGTACTTCTTCATTGCCGACAGCCAAATTAACGGTGGCAATGCCCTTAGCATTAAAAATGTTTGCGTCACTTCCACCGCCGGTAGGCTGCAATTGAATGGGCAAATTAATTGCTGCACCTGCTTTCTTAACCAACTGTAATAATATATGGTCTTTCTTAATATGATATGCAGAATAAAGCCGGTTTACCTCCATTTCAACGCGCGCATTTTCTGTGCCTGCCGTTTCTATAAAAGCATTTACAATGGCTTCCGTTGCTTTCACTAGCTTTTCTTCTACCAAACTGCGCACTTCTCCATGTATTTCTACATAATCAGGCACAATATTTGTAGCCTTACCACCAGTAATAGTTCCAATATTAGCTGTTGTTTCTGCATCAAGCCTGCCAATTTTCATTTTACTAATAGCTTTAGCTGCCGTAACTATGGCGTTAATACCTTTCTCCGGTTCCACCCCGGCATGAGCGGCGCGACCATGAATTTTAGCAATTATTTCATCCTGTGCGGGTGCCTGGTTAATTACAATTCCAGCTGCTCCTGTACTATCCAAAACAATTCCTAACTTTGCCTGCAGGTTTTCCAGATCAAGCCCTTTGGCACCATTTAAGCCGCCCTCTTCTGCAATGGTGAAAACTACTTCAATACGACCATGACTAAGATTGTTATCTTTAATAATCTGCAGCATTTCAAGTATTGCTGCAATACCAGCACAGTCATCAGAAGCTAAGATTGTATCTCCGCTACTTTTTATTATATCTCCTTCTACTACCGGCTTAATATTTTCTCCAGGAGCCACACGATCCATATGCGCAGAAAATAAAAAAGCCTGTTTATCCTGCTGGCCTTCCAACACGCCAATTACGTTACCAGCATTGCCGCCAATACTCTCTCCCGCCTGATCTTCACTGACACTTAATCCCAGAGCAGCTAACCTTTCTTTAAGATAATCAGCCATAGCCCTTTCCTTTTTTGTCAGGCTGTTAATTTGTACAAGTTCTAAAAATGACTGTACTAATCGATCTTGATTTACCATATAAATATCCTCCTTGAATTCTGGTTACTCCACATTTAATTTACCTTTTTAACCCTATTATCCTGCCCATTATGGGCAATTATTAATTTTTTCAACTAACAGTTAAACCTAAATAAAATGGCTGCTTTAACTTTCAGCAGCCTGCAGTATCTCATTATTAAAGTCTTTTTTATTCATTTTTATATATTAGGTCATAATAAAACTGCTGCAGCGCTCCTGCAGGCTGGTCTAAAATAATAATATCGTAAATACCTGAAAGATTTGGCGAACCAGTAATCTGATAGAGCTTTCCATTAATATCAAGATAATCACTGCTTAAAATATTTATGTTCAGCTTTTCTTTATTAATGGTGAATTGTAAATTATACGTATTTTTCATTTTTGGTCTGTACGAAGGGGGAGGAAAAATTGTTTTTCTCACCCTGATCTTACCTAATAGATCTAATAATTCTCTAATCGAGTTTTCTTTCTTTACTGCAAAGTCTTTTTGCGAGTGGGCAGAGAAAAAGATTTGAGCATCAATTATCTCAGGCAAAACATCATCATGATAAGATATTAAATCGGCTACCTGAAGTGGTCTATAATAACTAACAATCATGAATAACAACAGTAGGATAGCTAGAGGAAAAATAATTTTCTTTTTCATACTGGCAAACCACCTTCTAATAGGCTAAACAACATATACTAGACCAATACTTTAGTTGTTATTCCATTGCAACTATTTTAAGAGCAAGAGTAAATATTTGGAAGCTTGTGCTAAAATAATTATAACATAAATAAAATAGGGAAAGCAATTTTAGCAACTACAAAACGTACCAGTGCAAATTTGTTAGTGTAAAATTACTGTAGGGATTTAGAAGGGAATTGACTTCTAATTACAGAAAAAGACTTCACCGTCCTGTTCGGGGACGAGTAACTAAAAACTAGTCACTCAAGAGGTGAAGTCTTATGCAATTAATTCAACACATCTTCC
>JAAZJT010000039.1 GCA_012800215.1 Bacillota bacterium
GGCGTTATAACTTTTACTGGGTGTGCCTTTTGACGCAATACCGGGTCGCCATTAGTACGGATCTGGCGAAGAGCCATAATAATCTTCCTCTCATTTTAACTTCTACTAATATTATTATAATAAATTCTGCGGTTCGACGTCCAGTGTTAAACGTACGCTTCCCGCCAATGGACTTTGCAAAAAATCAGCCGCTGCCGCTTTTACAGCCTGACGGATTGTGTCTAATTTTTCACCGCGAACTAAAATCTGCCAGCGGTAACGTCCCCGGACTTTTTCAATGGGACAGGGAGAGGGCCCTAAAACATCAACAGAATCAGCCAAAACTGAAACCAAATATGAACAAGCATTGACAACCTGCCTTTCATTATCGCCACTAACTAATAAGCGGATTAAGAAACTAAATGGAGGGTAGCCCAATTCGGAACGCAATTTGCTCTCCTGGGCATAAAATGCCTCAAAATCATGATTTTTAGCCGTCATAATTGCATAATGCTCCGGTGTATATGTCTGCACAACCACCTTGCCTGCCAGAGAACCGCGACCGGCACGTCCTGCCACTTGAGTTAGCAGCTGAAAAGTTCTTTCACCTGCCCTTAAATCAGGTAAATTAAGGGCAGTATCGGCAGTAATCACTCCTACCAGCGTAACATTGGGGAAATCCAAACCTTTGGCTATCATTTGCGTTCCCACCATAACATCAGCTTCTTGACGTTTAAAACGGTTTAGTATTTTTTGGTGCTGGCCTTTTTTGCCTGTAGTATCTGCATCAATGCGTACAACACGTATGTCTGGGAATTGTTTACGCAATTCGGCTTCAACTTTCTGTGTGCCTGTACCAAAATGCCTAATATAACGTCCACTACAGGCAGGGCAGGTATTTGGATACTCCGCAGTATAATCACAATAGTGGCAGCGCAATTTTGTGCTGGAAAGATGGTATTTTAAAGAAACATTGCAGGCCGGACAACGCATCACATGACCACATTCACGGCACAAAACAAACGTAGCATAGCCCCGGCGATTAAGAAACAGAATTGCCTGCTGCCGCTGTTTTAATGTTTCCTGCAGAGCGGCTATAAGTGTACGGCTAAAAATACTTTTGTGACCGTCTTTTAACTCTTGGCGCATATCAACAATCTCTACCGGAGGCAGCGGCCTGTTGGCAATACGCTCAGGCAAATGCAGTAAAGTGTAATCTCCGCATTCGGCATGCCGGAAAGATTCCAGGGACGGAGTGGCACTGCCTAATATTACAGTAGCAGCATGCCATTTTGCCCGCCATAAAGCAATATCACGCGCATGATAATGGGGTCGCTCTTCCTGCTTATAAGTAGATTCATGTTCTTCATCTAAGATTATTAATCCCAGTTTTTGTACCGGAGCAAAAACAGCAGAGCGGGCGCCAATGACAACCAAAGCCTCACCATTGGCCACACGGCACCATTCATCATAACGTTCCCCTGCGGAAAGACGGCTATGCAAAACTGCTACCCGTTCCCCAAAACGACTAACAAAACGTTCCGTCATTTGTGGCGTTAAAGCAATTTCAGGAACCAGAACGATACTGGCTTCACCTTGCGCGAGTCTTTTAGCAATCGCTTGCAGATAGATTTCCGTTTTCCCACTCCCTGTTACACCAAACAACAAAAAAGGTTTTTTCAAAACGTCATTATTGATAGATGCCAATGATTTTTTTTGTTCATCAGTCAGTATAACCGGCTCTTCTTTGTCTGCCGTCATATCAGCTAACGGATCACGGCGTATTATTTGCTCCGAGATTTCCACCCAGCCTTTTTTTGCCAAAGAATTCACTGTGGCGGCACTTACACCGACCTGTACGAGCCTGCTTAGTGTTAATGATTTATTTTGACGCAGCAGTCTTAAAGCTAACTCCTGTTTCTTCCCCCTAGGTTGAGCTGTATAACCTTCTTCCCTCAGATTAGCGACTTTTACTTTTTTCGCACGCAAACCTATGCCCGGTCTTCCTTTTGCCGGTACCATAGCTGCCAGAAAATCTACCTGCCGGCAAAGATAATAGTGTGCAGCCCAGGTAGATAATGCGATTAATTCAGGAGTTAAAAGCGGTTGTTCATCCAATACTTTAACTATTGCTTTTAAACTGTTACTTGTGGATGGCTTTTGATTATGTAAGCGCACACAAAAACCTTCCACTTTACGCGAACCGAAAGGAACCAGCACACGGCATCCCACTACTATCTCATCCATTTGTTCAGGAACAATATATGTAAAGGGGTGCTCAACCCGCAAAGAATGAATATTAATAATGATATCAGCAAATTTCTCCACGTTGTCCTCCGTCTGCTATTCTTGCTTTGGTATTCAACACACATGCCCACTTCCCCTTGTAATAACTACAATTATCTTGCAAATAAACTATCGACAGCAGTATAATGGACAGGGAGGTAGAATTATGACAAAAAATTTTTTGGCAGTGATTCGGGAAAATCGTTCTTGGATAATTTTAGCTTTCCTCTTTTTTTTAGGCGGGCTGGTCTTATCCTATTCGGCTTTAACCCAAGAACCTGGAATTATCAGCATACTAGAAGAAAATTTACTGGCAGCGCTTAAAGATTTAGGAGAAGAGATTTTTAACGTCTCAGCGTTGGAAGGCGTAATGCTGCTAATTATTAATAATATCTTTGCCACTGCTCAAATTATTTTTTTGGGCATCTTTTTAGGAGTACCAACATTAATTTCTGCCATTGCCAATGGTTCAGTTTTGGGAATTTTAGCTTTTCAGTTAACACAAGAAGGAATCGCCCCTGTTCCATTTATCTTAGCAGGAGTCCTGCCGCACGGAATCTTTGAACTTCCGGCCTTTTTCCTCAGTGTAGCCTTAGGTTTAAAATTAGGTTATCATATTGTTTTCCCACTGCCTAACTTATCGCGTAAAGACTCACTTCGTCTGATTTTACATGAAATTCGCATTTCCATGCCATTTATTATTGGACTTTTATTAGTCGCAGCTTTTATAGAAATATTTATAACACCACTTTTTTTAAGTTCATTTACTGGGTTAATCTAATTTCAACTAATTATGATTTAATAACCCCGTCAATTAACTGACGGGGTTATTTTTTAATTCTTTTACAGCATTTAAAACTTCCCTTGCCACTTGGTGCTTGGTCATTTTAGGGAATTGCTTTTCCTCCCCGTTCCGGTAAAAAATCTGAATTATATTGGTGTCTGCTGCAAACCCAGCACCCTCCTGCAGCACATTATTAGCTACAATTAAATCTAATTTTTTTTGTATTAACTTTTTTTCTGCATTCTCACGTAAATTATCAGTCTCTGCTGCAAAACCCACTAATATTTGTTGCTGCTTTTGCCTACCCAGTTCTGCGAGAATATCCGGGTTTTGAACTAAAACAAGGTTCAATTCATTACCTTTTTTTATTTTTTGTTTGCATTGGCGCAGGGGTCGGTAATCTGCAACAGCCGCCGCTTTAACTACCACATCAACAGCAGGAAAATGAGCAGTAACAGCATCGTACATTTCCTGAGCTGTTGTGACCATTATTGTCTTTACACCCGGCGGCGGCATAAGATCAACCGGCCCTGAAATTAATGTAACATCAGCCCCCAAGAGAGCAGCCACTTCAGCAACAGCATAGCCCATTTTACCGCTGGAGCGGTTTGTAAGAAAGCGAATAGGATCTATTGCTTCACGGGTAGGGCCAGCAGTAACCAATACATGTTTGCCCTGCCAGAAGGGATCTGCCAATAAGAGCTGGCATGCTGCCGTAAAAATTGCTTGAGGTTCCGACATACGACCGCGCCCCTGGTCGCCACAGGCTAATTCCCCCTGCTCCGGACCAACAAAATGATAGCCAACAGCGGCTAATTTTTTCAAATTTGCTTGTTGCAGGGGATTTTCGTACATATTTGTATTCATTGCTGGTGCTAATAAAATAGGACACTTGGCTGCCATCAAAGTTGTTGTCAAAAGATTATCTGCAATCCCATTGGCAATTTTCCCCAAAGTATTGGCAGTGGCTGGAGCAATAACAAAAAGGTCGGCCTCTTGCGCCAGGCCGACATGCTCTACTGAAAAACGTTCGCTACCAATAAAAAGCCGGTCATACACAGGTTGCTTGCTAATGGTCTGAAAAGTTAAAGGGGTAACAAATTGTTTAGCTGCCTCTGTCATTACTACACGCACCTGTGCACCAGCCTTAACAAACAGCCGGCAAAGTTCCACTGCTTTATAAACAGCAATGCCACCGGTTACACCAAGGATAATGTGCTGACCCGCTAGCATTTTAATTCTCCTGCTTTTTTACACGTTCGTAGCCAATTTTACCTGCAGCAATTTCTTCAAGCGCAATGGTAACATCTTTATTGGAATTGGTTTCAATAAGCCTAGGCGCGCCTTCATTTAACATACGTGCCCTTTTTGCAGTTGTAATTACCAGTGTATATTTACTATCAACCTTTTCCATTAAGTCATCTATAGATGGATAGATCATTTTTCTACCTCCTTTGCAAATGCCTGCAACAGTTCAATATTTCGCTGCACCTTGAGCATTTCTGCCTGAATAATGGCATAAATGCGGTCACATGCTGCGTCGATATGATCATTAACCACCACATATTTATATTTTTCTGCCTGTGCCACCTCCAAGGCAGCAGCAGCCAAACGTTTTTGCATACTAGCTTTATCTTCTGTACCCCGTGCTATGATGCGTGCACGAAGTTCCGCTGCTGAAGGGGGCAAGAGAAAAATAAAAACACCATTAGGATAGGTCTCCATAACCTGCAATGCGCCTTGGGGATCTATTTCTAAAATAACATTACGCCCTTGCTGTAGCAATTTTTCTACTGTCTGGCGTGGGGTGCCGTAAAAATGATCATAAACCTTGGCGTACTCTAAGAAATTTTTTTTTAGAATATCTGCTTCAAATTCTTCCTTGCCAACGAAATAATAATTAACGCCTTCCTTTTCACCGAGGCGTGGTTTACGTGTAGTTTTAGATACAGAAAGTACTAGTTCAGGATCTTTGTCCAATAAAGCCTTACAAACCGTACCTTTACCTACCCCTGAAGGTCCGGATAACACAACTAATAAGCCTGATTTTGCCACAATTATCCTCCGGTTACTCTTTTATTCTTCATCCTCTGCCGCAGGTGTTTCTTTTACTTGCAATCTGTGCTTAACTGTTTCAGGTTGAACAGCAGAGAGAACAACATGCCCGCTATCAGTAATAATAACTGCACGAGTTCTTCTTCCATATGTAGCATCAATTAACATGCCACGATCTCTGGCTTCTGTAATAACCCTTTTAATGGGAGCCGATTCAGGGCTGACAATAGCAATAATACGGTTTGCAGAAACAATGTTGCCAAAGCCGATATTAATCAATTTAATTTGCACCGTTAGAACCTCCCTTTGCTCTGTTGCAGTTAACAGTTACACCATTGCTTTTAGTATAACGTATATCCGGGAAAAAATGCAAGAGTCAAATCTAAGCGCCAAATACTCTCTTATTCTATATTTTGCACCTGCTCACGTATTTTTTCTAATTCTGTTTTTAATTCTACTACAAGTTTTGCCACCAGATAATCATTAGCTTTTGAGCCAATCGTATTTGTTTCACGAAGCATTTCCTGCGTTATAAAATCAAGTTTTCGGCCAATAACACCATTTTGCTGAAGCGTTTCCCGGAAAGCTTTTATATGGCTGGACAAACGTACTAGTTCCTCTGTAACATTACTCCGGTCGGCAAAAATTGCCGCTTCAGTCAGCAAACGAGCCTGGTCTATTTCAACCTGCACCAGATATTCTTTTAGCCGTTCCTCTATTTTTTTTCGGTATTCATCAACAATCAGTGGAGCCCTCTTTTCAATTTGAGCCACTATTTCCGCCAGCAGATTAAGGCGCATTTGAATATCAGCTTCCAAACGAGCGCCTTCTTCTTGACGCTGCTTAATTAAACTATGTATTGCTTGTTCTAAAACTGGTTTTAAAGTGGTCCACACCTCATCTATATCCATTTGCTCCTTTTCAATAGAGATTACATCAGGGAGACGGGCCAGCATTGCTAAATCGGGCGACTGCTTAAGTGAACACAGCTCTCCTATTTCAATTAATGCTTTTTGGTACGCCTGCACAAGTGCCCGATCCACAGCCACATTAATAGTATCATCTGCCTGACTCCGCCAGGAAATATTAATATCAAGATGTCCCCTACTTATCTCCTGCTGTACACAGCGGCGCACGTACTCTTCCACCGCCTGTATTTCCCGTGGCAATCTAATTGCAATATCCAAATAGCGATGGTTTACTGAACGTAACTCTACTTTTATGCGTAGTGCCTCGTGAGGATCATTTTCTGCCTGCCCATAACCCGTCATACTTGCTACCATTAGTAACTTCTCTCCATTCTGCATAAAATCAGCAAAAAACTCTTCATGCCATATTGTATCAAAAAATCAATATATCGCCAAATTAAATACTTCTATAGTTATTTTTTTATGACCACTAAACGTGGGGAAACGATATTTTTGATTAATCCTACTATTATCTCTACCACCAGTGGGAAGAAAGTGGCTATCAGAACCGGAACCCACTGTTCTGAATGCAGTGGCCTTGTATTAAAAACAGTGATTAAAACAGGATGATATATAACAATCAGTAAGAGAAGAGTCGAAGACGCTACTGCTGCCAAAAGCCATGGGTTGGAAAATAAAACATCTTTAATGCTCCCACCATGACCGCCATGACAGTTAAATACATAAAGTAATTGTGCCAAAATTAAAGTTGTAAATGCCATGGTGCGGGCAGTATCAATTTCCATTCCCTGACCAAGAGCCCAAGCAAACACCATTACAGTAGTTAAACCGATTACAGTTCCACGCCCTACTATTTTTTGCCATAAACCATGGGCAAAAACACCCTCCTGCGGTGAGCGTGGAGGTCTTGTCATTACATCTGCAGCTACAGGGTCAACACCTAAAGCCATGGCTGGCAGTCCGTCGGTAACCAGGTTTATCCATAGAATCTGAATGGCCCGGAGGGGAACAGGTAAGCCTACCAGCATGGTAATCAACATTGTTAATATTTCCCCAGTATTACATCCTAATAGAAAGCGAATAAATTTTCGTATATTATCATAAATTCCTCGTCCTTCCTCCACGGCATTAACAATAGTTGAAAAATTGTCATCAAGCAACACCAAGTCAGCTGCTTCTCGCGTTACATCAGTACCGCTTTTCCCCATGGCAATGCCGATATCTGCTTCCTTCACTGCCGGAGCATCATTTACACCGTCACCGGTCATGGCTACAATATGTCCATTTTGTTTTAAGGCACGCACTATACGCAGTTTATGCTCTGGAGTGACACGCGCATAAACATAAACTTGTTCAACAACTTTTTCCAGTTGTGTACTGCTTAAGTTATCTAATTCACTCCCAGTCAGGACTTTTCCCTGTGGCGGTAATAACTGCAGTTGACGTGCGATAGCTAACGCAGTAGTTTTATGATCTCCTGTGATCATCACAGTTTTAATTCCTGCTGCATGACATTTTTTAATAGCTGAGAAAACTTCCATCCGTGGAGGATCAAGCATCCCCAGTAAGCCAAGAAAAATTAAATTATCCTCTAATTCTTCATTAACCTTCTGGTGCGCAGACACCTGACGATAAGCTACGGCTAAATTTCGTAAAGCCATACCTGCCATTGCCTCGTTCTGCCTAAGTATCTCCTGACGCAGAGATGGTGTTAATTGAACGACTTTACCATCAAGATAAATATAACTACAGCGCTCCAGAATTATTTCAGGTGCTCCTTTAATGTATAAAGCCTGCTCCTGCGTTGCTGTGTACAGGACAGACATCCGTTTACGTTTGCCGTCAAAAGGTATTTCTGCACGGCGATTAATGCTTTTTTCCAGATCTTCGCGCCATAAGCCCGCTCTTGCCCCCGCCACCAATAAGGCTCCCTCCGTGGGATCACCCTCAATTTCCCATTCGGTTTTTCGTTGGCGCCAAAGCCCCTTCACCCCGATACCATTCTTTTGCAGCTGGGCATTATTACAAAGTACCGCTGCTGTTAAAGTTAACATTAAATCTTGATCTTTGCGTGGATTAATTATTTCCTTATTGTAGACAAACTGACCCTGGGGACTATATCCCTCGCCTTGCACATAATAGTGCTTGCCACCTGTCCATATTTCCTGCACATTCATTTTATTTTGAGTAAGTGTGCCGGTTTTATCAGAACAAATAACTGTGGCACAACCCAAGGTTTCTACTGCCGGTAAACGCCTTACTACAGCATTCTTACGTACCATTCTTTGTACACCTATAGCCAAAGCTATTGTTACTACTGCTGGCAACCCCTCTGGTATCGCTGCTACCGCCAGTGAAATTCCTGCCAGAAGCATATTATAGGGAGGCAAACCTTGCCAAATTCCCATCAACACAACTAAAAAGCATATAAATAAGCAACCTATGACCAAATATCTACCTAACTGCTCCAAACGTTTTTGTAATGGTGTTTCTTCTGTTTGCGCATCCTGCAGTAAATGGGCAACACGCCCCATTTGCGTATCCATTCCGGTCTCAACCACAATGCCTTTGGCATGTCCGCCTACAGCCATGGTCCCCATAAAAGCCATATTAACCTGATCTCCCAAAGTATTAATATCAGAAGACAGCTCAGCTGCGGTTTTCTCCACCGGTTCCGATTCGCCTGTTAATGATGCTTCATTAACGGTAAACTGATGCACTTCACCCAAACGGATATCTGCAGGAATTCTGTCACCTGCCTCAATAACCACCACATCCCCAGGCACAAGTTTTTCAGCAGGTATCTGTTGGCGGGTCCCACCTCTGATCGCTTTAGCAGTAGGTGCAGTTAAATCACGTAAAGCTTCTAAAGATTGTTCAGCACGAAACTCTTGCATAAAGCCAAGCAAAGCATTTAGCATCACAATGCCTATAATAACCGCAGCATCGGTATACTCACCAAGCGCTGCAGATACAAGTGTCGCACCCAGTAGGACTAAAACCATAAAATCTTTAAATTGAAAAAGAAAAAGTACCAGTAGCGATGTTTTTTCCTTTTGAGTTAAAACATTTGGCCCCTTTTCTTTTAATCTCTGTGAAACATCCTTAGCGGAAAGACCCGTTTCAGGATTTACTTTTAAATAATTGCTAATTTCTAAAAAAGGCAATTGGCTCCAAGGTAATTTTTGCATCGTTTCACCTCTTCAGAATTTATTCTCTAACGCAGTATATGGTACAACCTTAAAAAAAAGCACTGACAATAAAAGATTTAGTTTGTAGTTGCCTTGCGGCAAAAAAGACTGATATACTGTACATGTTACTGAGGAGGTGTAGTAATGGCATACGATGGAATCACGATGGCCGCTGTGAAA
>JAAZJT010000040.1 GCA_012800215.1 Bacillota bacterium
AGACCAATTACCGACATCCCTCACCCCCAAATTTGTTTATGTTCGCTACAGGACACAACAAACAACATCGGAGTATTCTTGTCAGGTATAATCCTAACAAATTAATAAGCCCAGACAGGTAGGTCCATTGGAGTGAAACCTACCCGTCTGGGCTTTTATCCCTTCGGTGTAGCACGTTGTGCCTGCGCCACTTGGACCAGCCCGCTTGCGCGGCGGAACCCTAGGCGCACTTTCCTCCGTAGTCAGATAATTTACGGTTATCTGGTAGAAACTTTCAGGCCATATTCCTGAATTTATACGAAGATATTTAATTCAACTTAAGATTATCAGATTCGACACAGCCTGTCAATAATAAATCACATTTTATTCCCATTCAATGGTAGAAGGCGGCTTGGAAGTGATATCGTATACTACACGGTTGACATGGGGCACTTCATTAACAATGCGGTTGGAGATACGTGCCAGCAGTTCATAGGGAAAACGATACCAGTCGGCCGTCATGCCGTCGTGACTGGTGATAGCACGCAGCGCAATGGTGTAAGCATAAGTTCGCTTATTTCCCATTACACCTACGGAGCGGATATTAGGCAGCACGCAAAAGGCCTGCCAGATCTCACGGTAAAGCTCTGCTTTTTTTATTTCCTCCACCATAATAACATCCGCTGCACGCAAGATATCTAATTTCTCTGGCGTTACCTCTCCTAATATACGAATAGCCAGACCTGGACCAGGGAAAGGATGGCGCCAGACAAGATCTGCCGGCAAATTCAGCTCCTCTCCAACACGCCGCACTTCATCTTTAAAAAGATATTTTAAAGGCTCAATTAATTTAAATTGTAAATCATCCGGCAGGCCGCCCACGTTATGGTGAGATTTAATCATGGCAGCTGTGGCTGTGCCGCTTTCAATAATATCGGTATAAACCGTACCCTGCACCAGGTAATCAATTTTGCCAATTTTGGCAGCTTCCCGCTCAAAAACCCGGATAAATTGATTGCCAATTATTTTGCGCTTTTCTTCCGGATCAGTGACACCTGCCAGTTTAGCTAAAAATTCGTCAGCAGCATCAACTTTAATTACTTTCATTTTGAAAAGGCGGGAAAAAGTATCCATGACTTGCGCAGCTTCATCTTTACGCAACAGTCCATGATCAACAAAAATACAAGTTAAACGGTCTCCGATGGCTTTATGTACCAAAACAGCTGCTACTGAGCTGTCAACTCCGCCGGACAGACCACAAACAACCTGCTCATTTTCCCCTACAGTTTCCCTTATTTGTTTTACAGTAGCATCAATAAAAGATTCCATTGTCCAATCACCAGTCAATTTAGCCACTTTAAATAAGAAATTTTTTAGGATCTCTGTACCATCCGGAGTATGCACAGCTTCAGGATGAAATTGGACAGCATAATATTTTTGTGTAGCGTTGACCATTGCCGCAACCGGTGCATTGGCAGTAGAAGCTGCAGCAGAAAATCCAGGGGGTGCTTGCTTCACATATTCACGATGATTCATCCATACAGTTATCTCATTTTCTAAACCGGCAAAAAGATCCTGCCGGTCATGGATTGATAATGCAGCTTGCCCATATTCCGGGTTCTCAGCCATACAGACTATACCGCCTAAATCTTTGGCCATCAGCTGCATACCATAAGAGATACCCAATATTGGTAAGCCAATTTGATAAACATTCTGGTCTACCAGCGGTGCATTTTCCTCATAAACACTTTTTGCTCCCCCGGAAAAAATTAATGCTTGCGGGTTTAAAGCTTTTATTTGCTCTAAACTGGCGGAAAAAGGCAGTATCTCGCAGTAAACATTTAACTCCCTAATACGTCGTGCAATTAATTGTGTATGCTGGCCACCAAAATCCAAAATAACAACTTTTTCCTGATTCAATATTTCCACCTCACCTTTTACATAACGGCCATAATTTTTCACTATTCTCCATAAAAAAAACGATATCCTGCAATTTTAACAGCAAAATTAATCTACGTTCATCTTCTTTATATTTTCACCTAACTGAGACTAAGAAAAACTGTTCTTTTTTATAATACGGCTGACATATAGTTTCTAAAGCTAGCAAATACAGCAAAAAATTAAAGAGCACTTGCATGAAGCAAGTACTCTTTGTTTCAAAATCTTACATCATGGGCATTTGTGGTGCACCGCCGGCAGGAGCCGGATTTTCTTCAGGCTTGTCAACCACAACTGCCTCTGTAGTCAGGAACATAGCTGCAATGCTGGCAGCATTCTGCAGGGCAGAACGGGTCACTTTAGCCGGATCAGGAATACCGGCTTCAATCATATCTACATAAGTATCTGCAGCAGCATTATAACCAACACCAGGAGCAGCTTCCTTAACTTTTTCTACTACAATGGAACCTTCCATGCCTGCATTGTTGGCAATTTGACGCACAGGCTCTTCCAGAGCACGGCGGATGATATTGACACCAATCAGCTCGTCTCCTTCAGCTTCTACTTTATCTAATGCAGGTATAGCATTAATATAGGCAGTACCACCACCAGGGACAATACCTTCTTCCACTGCAGCACGAGTTGCTGAGAGAGCGTCTTCTATCCGTAGTTTCTTCTCCTTCATTTCCACTTCAGTGGCAGCACCCACTTCTATAACAGCGACGCCACCGGCCAACTTAGCCAGGCGCTCTTCCAGTTTTTCTTTATCATACTCAGAAGTGGTCTCACCAATTTGTACGCGGATTTGGGAAATGCGTCTTTTAATTTCATTGGGATCTCCAGCGCCATCCACAATAACTGTTTCTTCTTTAGTAATCCGAGCCTGACGGGCACGGCCCAGCATACTTAGGTCTACACTCTTTAGATCAATACCAAGCTCATCGGAAACAACCTGCCCACCGGTTAAAATAGCTAGATCTTGCAGCATTTCCCTGCGGCGGTCACCAAAGCCGGGGGCTTTAACTGCCACACAGTTGAAGGTGCCGCGCAGCTTGTTAACAATTAAAGTAGCCAGAGCTTCGCCTTCTACATCTTCTGCAATCAGCAGTAAGGGTTTGCCAGATTGTACTACTTTTTCTAAAACAGGAAGGATTTCCTGTACATTGCTGATCTTACGGTTAGTAGCCAAAATATAGGGCTCTTCCAAAAGTGCTTCCATTTTCTCTGTATCTGTAACCATATAAGGAGAAATATAGCCACGATCAAACATCATGCCTTCCACTACTTTGAGGTCAGTGGTAAAGCCTTTGGATTCTTCAGTAGTAATAACTCCGTCCTTACCCACCTTTTCCATTGCTTCTGCAATGAGGTCACCAATGGCTTGGTCATCTGCAGAAATAGCAGCAACTTGTGAAATAGCTTCTTTGGTTTCGATGGGGCGGGCTTGTTCCTTAATCCCAGCTACTGCAGCCTGAGTTGCTTTTTCAATACCACGTTTAATAGCCATGGGGTTGGCACCGGCTGTAACATTTTTAATACCTTCCCGAATAATAGCCTGAGCTAACAAAGTAGCGGTAGTGGTACCGTCTCCTGCTACATCCTGAGTTTTAACGGCAACTTCTTTTACCAGCTGCGCTCCTATGTTTTCAAAGGGATCTTCCAATTCAATATCTCTGGCAATTGTAACACCGTCATTAGTAATCAAAGGAGCACCAAATTTTTTGTCAAGTACAACATTGCGTCCCTTGGGCCCTAAAGTAACTTTTACTGTATCAGCCAATTTATTAACGCCTTTTTCCAGCGCACGACGTGCTTCTTCGCGAAAATATAACTCTTTGGCCATAGATTTCTCTGCCTCCTTTTATTTTAGTTGTTATGTGCTGTTTAAACTAATTTGCCCAAGATATCATCCTGGCGCATGATTAAGTAATCGACACCATCTAATTTAACTTCAGTACCGGCATATTTTGAGAAAAGGACCCGATCACCTACGGCAACATCCATTTCTACGCGGGTACCGTTATCTAAGATGCGGCCACTGCCAACGGCAACGACTTCACCTTCCTGGGGTTTTTCTTTAGCCTTGTCCGGCAGAACAATACCGCTGGCCGTCTTTTCTTCAGCCTCCAATGGCTTGATGACCACACGATCACCTAAAGGTTTAATTGTCATTCTGTGAGACCTCCTTTATATAAGTAGGTATATTGTTGTTAGCACTCTTTGCCTGTGAGTGCTAATTGTCACACTTGTTATAGTATATAAAAAAAAGTTGAAAAGCAAATCCATCGAAAGTAATATTTTAGCAATAAGTCGCATTTATTGCAAAGTAACACAATATATCTGCGTTTTTCTTCTAATATCTATTTTTTCCTCTATTTTCTTCACAGAATAAAAACCAATAGGGGAAAATTTTTCATACAACAGGATAGTATATACTTCAGCTGTGTTTTTATGCATTGGAAGTAACCGCTAAATATCCGTCCATATTGCTGCTTGCTTGACATCCTGACCACTTACAAAGATAATGAAACTACGGGAGGTGTCAAAGATGCCAAAATACCGTCATCTTAAGCGTTACCGGCAAATTGCCAATAGTGTTGTCCGTCATGGTTTTGGTCATTTTATTACGCAACTTGGCCTGGCACATTTGCTGCCTTCCGTACGCAGTGCCCATGAGTCAGACCAGGCAATACTGGAATATTCACGGGCACAGCGCTTGCGTATGCTACTACAGGACTTGGGGCCAACCTTTATTAAATTAGGGCAATTGCTATCAACTCGCCCCGATTTACTGCCCCGTGACATGCTTGACGAACTAGCGCACCTGCAGGATCGCGTCCCTTCCTTTCCCTTTACAGAAGTTCAATCCATCGTAACACAGGAATTGGGGCAGCCCCTGGAAGATGTATATGCTGAGTTTAACGTTGAACCTCTAGCCGCGGCTTCCATCGGGCAGGTACACCGTGCACGGCTGCACAATGGCGTACAAGTTGTGGTTAAGGTCCGACGTCCACATATTATTGAACAAATGCAAATGGATTTAGAAATACTTTTAAATATTTCTCGTTTAGCTGAAAGCCGCACTGCCTGGGGAAAAATGTATCACTTAAGTGATATTGCCCTGGAACTGCAGCGTTCCATTGAGGAGGAACTGGATTATTTGCTTGAAGCAGAAAATGCTGCGCAAATGCACCATAATTTCAAATATAGACAGGATATTATTATCCCTAGAATCTACTGGGAGCAAACCACATCTGCTGTTTTAACCATGGAATATGTACCGGGGGTTAAATTAAATAATGCAAAGCAATTAAGTAGTGCGGGACATAATCCAACACAGATCATCCACGAACTGGTGGATATAATGTACACACAAATTTTTGACCATGGTTTTTTCCATGCAGACCCGCATCCAGGCAATATAGCAGTGGCTGACGATGGGCGTTTAGTATTTATGGATTTTGGCATAGTGGGGCGCCTTAAAGGAGAACGTAAACGTCAATTTATTCTTTTCCTGCTGGGAATTGTTACTAAAAATCCGCGACAGCTGGTTCGCTCGCTGCAGAAAATGGGTGTGTTATCCCACCATGTTGACCGGAAGGCTCTGCGGCGCGATGTGGAGCGATTACTAGATAAATATCTTGATACAACATTAAAAAAGATAAATCTCGGTAAAGCGGTAGCCGAAATCTTTTCCCTTACCTACCGGTATCACATCCGCATCCCGGCAGAATTTACTCTGCTGGGTAAAACCATCATGACGTTAGAGGGAGTTATTGAAGACCTAAACGCAGATATTAAGTTAATTGACTTGCTGCATCCTTATGCCGGGCGGCTGGCACGGGATCGTTTTTCCCATGAAGCCATTAAAGACGTAGTAACGGAGCATTTTTTTGAAACAACTGATTTCCTCTTTTCCTTACCGCGGCGCCTTAATGATCTCCTGGATCGTTTGGACACAGAAGGATTACCGTTTCAACTGCATTTTCCTGAATGGGAAAAAACTATTCAGCATCTTGACCGTTTAGCTAACCGTCTAACCTTCAGCATTGTCTTATTATCCTTTAGTATCATTATGGCCGCATTAATTATCGGCGCAGGCATGGTGACTTCCATTGCCGGTGAAAATGTTATTCTCTGGCGCCTGCCCATCATCGAAATTGGTTTTATTGTGGCAGCCGGCATGGCCATCTGGCTGCTCTTAGCTATTCACCGCAGCGGCAAATTATAAAAAGTGCGTCCCTTTGGGAACGCATTTTTTTATTCCTTTATCTCTTTTTTAGCCTGCTTAAGCTGCTCTTTTACTGCACTTTGGGCAGTACCGCCATAGGAAGAACGCGCTTCTACACATGCCTGCGGCGTTAAACAGGCAAGCGCATCCTCAGCAAAGAGCAGACTATGTGCTCGCAGCTCTGTTACTGTCAAATCAACAAGACGGCGATTTTCGGCAATACACTTACCCACCAGGCGTCCTACAACAGCATGCGCTTCGCGAAAAGGCAAACCTTTACGTACCAGATAATCAGCCAAGTCGGTGGCACTGGCAAAATCCCCCGCTACAGCTGCATACATTCTTTGCTTATCTATCTTCATTGTGCGCAGCAAAGCAGCATAAAGAACTAAACAATTTTTGATAGTATCAACTGTATCAAATAGTCCTTCTTTATCTTCCTGTAAATCTTTATTATACGCCAGCGGCAAACCTTTCAGCGTAGTTAAAAGTGCCAATAGGTGACCATAAACACGACCCGTTTTTCCCCGTACCAATTCAGCGACATCAGGATTTTTCTTTTGCGGCATAATGCTGGAACCTGTGGTAAAAGCATCATCCAATTGAATAAAAGCAAATTCCTGTGAATTCCATAGAATAATATCTTCACTTAAGCAGCTAAGATGTGCCATTAACAGGGAGGCATTGGCTAAAAACTCCACCACGAAGTCGCGATCGCTGACGGCATCCATACTATTTTCATAAATATTGGCAAAGTCTAGTTCAGCTGCAACCATTTTGGGATCGATGGGGAAAGTGGTTCCGGCAAGGGCGCCGGCACCTAAAGGCAGCCGGTCTGCTCGCTTATAAGCATCCTGAAAACGCTCCCGGTCGCGCTGTAACTTCCAAAAATATGCCAATAAATGGTGTGCAAAAAGAACCGGCTGGGCGCGCTGCAAATGTGTGTAGCCCGGCATCACAGTATCCAGATTCTCCTCAGCTGCTGCTAACAACACCTGCTGTAAATTTTTTATTAATGATACAGTCACTATAATTTCTTTTTTAACATAAAGATGCATATCCAGCGCCACCTGGTCATTACGAGAACGGGCTGTGTGCAGTTTGCCGCCAACAGGGCCGATTTTATCCAACAGGCGCTTTTCCACATGCATATGAATATCTTCCAGTGCTGCTGTAAACTCCAGTTTACCCTCTTTAATCTCTGTTAATATTTCAGCTAATGCCTTATTAATCAGTTCAGCTTCTTCCGAAGCAATAATACCGCAGGCACCCAACATCCGACAATGCGCCATACTGCCGCGAATATCTTCCTCATAAAGGCGTTGATCAAAGCTGATGGAGGCATTAAATTCCTCCATTAAGGAGTCGGTTTCTTTATCGAATCTCCCGCCCCAAAGTTTCATACCACATCTACTCCTTACAGTGTTTATTCATCATTCCCTGTACTTTTAGGGGCAGCCCAAATAGATTAATAAAACCTTCTGCATCCCGCTGGTTATAAACGTCATCAGCACCGAAGGTTGCTAAATCCTCCCGGTAGAGGGAATTATCTGACGAGCGGCCGGCCACAATAACATTTCCTTTATAAAGTTTTAAGCGGACAGTACCGGTTACATTGCGCTGCGTACTGTTAAAAAAGGCATCCAATGCTTCTCTCAGTGGCGTATACCAGAGGCCATAGTAAACAAGTTCACCATATTTAACAGCCGCCATTTCCTTAAAATGGGCAGTTTCACGGTCCAGAGTCAAGGCTTCAAGTTCACGGTGTGCATAATAAAGCAGTGTGCCGCCCGGCGTTTCATAAATACCGCGGGATTTTATGCCTACTAAACGGTTTTCTACCATATCGACACGCCCCACACCATGACGGCCTGCGATGGTATTTAGTGTTGTCAGCAGGGATACAGGGGCAAGAGTTTCGCCGTTAACACTTACCGGTATACCTTGTACAAAGCCAATTTCCACATATTCCGGGATATCCGGCGCATCAGCCGGGTCTTTTGTGAGTAAAAACATATCTTTCTCGGGTTCTACATTGGGATCTTCTAAAATACCCCCTTCATAACTGACGTGCCACAAGTTGCGGTCCATACTATACGGCTTAGCTTTTGTTACCGGCACCGGAATACCACGCTTCGCAGCATAATCTATGGCATCTTCACGTGATCTAATCTTCCACTCGCGCCATGGAGCAACAATTTTTAGCTGTGGAGCGAGGGCTTTAACTGTTAATTCAAAGCGCACCTGGTCGTTGCCTTTACCGGTAGCCCCATGCGCAATGGCGTCAGCCCCTTCTTTTGCCGCAATCTCCACTAAGCGTTTAGCTATGACAGGGCGGGCTATAGCAGTGCCCAATAAATATTTTTGTTCGTACAGCGCTCCTGATTTAAGCAGGGGGAAAACAAAATCGCGCATAAATTCATCACGTACGTCTTCAATATATAGTTTGCTTGCACCAGACTGCAGCGCTTTTTCCTGCAAAGGCTCCAATTCCTCACCTTGCCCCACATCGGCTGCCATGGCAATAACCTCTACATTGTAGGTTTCTTTGAGCCAGCTGATGATAACAGAAGTATCCAAACCACCAGAGTAAGCTAATACTATTTTTTTCATGCCCATTCCTCCGTTTGACTTGAAATTTATAATAATTTAGCCATAATCGCTTTTTGCACATGTAGGCGGTTCTCCGCTTCTGCAATAATCACCGATTGTGGCCCTTCCAACACTTCTTCCGTAATTTCTTCACCGCGGTGTGCCGGCAGGCAGTGCATAATAATAGCATCTTTTGCTGCCTTGGCTATTAAAGCCAAATTTACCTGATATGGTTTAAAAATTTCCAGGCGCTTTTCCCTTTCCTTTTCCTGTCCCATACTTACCCAGACATCGGTATAAATTATATCTGCATCCTTGACAGCACACTTTGGATCAGTAGTAACCAATACTGTAGTTCCATGAACTCGCGAGTTTTCGAGAGCTTGTGCCACAATGTCTGCCCTGGGCTGATAGTCCTGCGGGCTGGCAACTGCCACGTGCATTCCCATTTTGCTGCAAGCTAATAGCAGAGAATGAGCCATATTGTTGCCATCTCCCACATAAGCAAGTTTTAAGCCCTGCAGCCTGCCTTTATATTCCCAAATGGTCAACAGGTCTGCCATGGCCTGGCAGGGATGCAGTAAATCCGTCAGTCCGTTGATAATGGGTATGTCGGCATACTCTGCCAGCTCCAAGGCTTCAGCATGGGCAAAAGTACGAATCATAATACCATCTAAATAACGTGAAAGGACGCGTGCCGTATCCTTTATTGTTTCGCCACGCCCTATTTGCAGGTCGCCAGCACTTAAAAAGAGCGCATAACCACCTAACTGTGCCATCCCTACTTCAAATGAAACACGAGTTCGTGTAGAGGATTTCTGAAAAATCATGCCCAGCGTTTTTCCCGGCAAAAGAGGATGGGGTTTACCTTGCTGAAAATCTTTCTTTAACAGAAAAGCAAAATCAAGTATTTCCTGGATTTCAGCCTGGGTAAAATCATTAGTTGTCAAAAAATCTCTTCCCCTTAATCCGCCCATTTCCCTCACCCTTTCTTTGCAGCTCTTTTTTGCAAATATTCCTGTAAAGAAATAACCATAGGATGCAGGTGCCCTGTGGCTTTACGCATTAATACTTTAAAAAATGCAGCAGTGGTGTCAACTGAAGTTAAGCACGGCACTTTATATTCCACACAAATTCGCCGGACCTGATATCCTGTGGTGGTAATATTTTTACCATAAGTAGGCGTGTTAACGGCAAAATCAACCTGACCAGTGCGAATTAAATCAAGCACATTGGGCAGCCCCTCTCCTACTTTATTCACTGCTTCAACATTAGTCGCACCTGCCTCACGCAGTGCCTGCGCCGTACCGGAAGTAGCATAGATTTTAAAACCAAATTCATTGGCACGTAGTAATAATTTAATCAGTTCATTTTTGTCTTTATCAGCCACACTGGCAAGTATTTTCCCTCCTTCAGGAAAGGAAAAACCGCTGGCCAGCATGGTTTTATATAAAGCATCTGCAAATTCACCATCAATACCTAATACTTCACCTGTGGATTTCATTTCCGGCCCCAGAGAAATATCCACCTGCTGCAGTTTGGCAAATGAAAATACAGGAGCCTTAACTGTTACATAAGGCGGAGGGGCTGCTAAACCATGCTGATAACCCATGCTGCTTAGTGTTTCACCTAACATAATACGCGTTGCCAGTGCCACTAAAGGAATTCCTGTAACTTTACTGATTATAGGTACAGTCCGGCTGGCACGCGGATTAACTTCCAATACATATACCCGTCCCTCCCAGACCACATACTGGATATTTACTAAACCACGTATGCCCAAAGCTAAAGCAATGCGTACCGTATATTCTGTAATAGTTGCTATAATTTTTTCTGAAAGGGATTGGGGCGGGAAAACAGCCATAGAATCACCCGAATGAACACCGGCACGTTCGATATGTTCAAAAATGCCGGGGATAAACACAGTGGTACCGTCACAGACTGCATCCACCTCTACTTCCGTACCCAATAAATAACGATCTATTAATACAGGATGCTCTTGTGAAATATTGGCAGCCAGTTTTAAATAAGCGAAGAGCTGTTCTTCATTGTGTACAATTTGCATGGCACGCCCGCCAATTACATAAGAAGGACGAACAAGCAGCGGAAAACCAAGCCGGTTGGCAGCACCAAGCGCTTCATGCCGGGAGGAAACGGCCAGCCCATCCGGCTGGGGTATCCCTAAAAGAAACAGTAATTTATTGAATTTCTCACGATCTTCTGCCAAATCAATTGCCTCAACAGGCGTACCCAAAATTTTCACTCCTGCTGCAGCCAGAGCACCTGTCAGGTTAATAGCCGTCTGACCACCGAATTGGACAACTACTCCTTTAGGTTGCTCCTTTCCCACCACTGCAAGCACATCTTCCACCGTAAGGGGCTCAAAATAGAGTTTGTCGGCACAATCAAAGTCAGTAGAAACTGTCTCCGGATTGTTATTGATGATAATAGCCTGACGTCCTGCCTTTTTAATGGCCCATACACTGTGAACGGAACAATAATCAAACTCAATTCCCTGCCCGATGCGAATGGGACCGGCACCCAGAACAAGTACTTTTTCCCGTTTGTCGATTGCATACTTTTCTTCCTGGTTATAACTTGAATAATAGTATGGCGAAAAGCTGTCTGCACAGGTATCAACTGTCTTAAATCCCGGGTAAATTCCATACTCCTGGCGTTTTGCCTTGATTGCTTCCGCCGTCACGCCCATACATTCAGCAATTTCACTATCGGCAAAACCCAATTGCTTGTAATAACGCAGCTGCTTTGCTGTTAATTGGAAAAGTGATGAAGCTTGCAGTTCTTTTTCTGCCTTTACTATATTTTTAATTTTTTGAATAAAAAAAGGTGTGATGCCAGAAACATTTGCTATATATTCCACTGACAGGCCGCGACGCAGTGCTTCTGCCAAGATGAAAATTCGCTCATCGGTTGGCTTTTTTAGTCCCTCCTGTAAACTGCGCTCACTTACCTGCTCAAGTGCAGGCATGCGCAGGCCGCTTTGGCCAATTTCCAGTGAACGGACCGCTTTGAGCAAAGATTCTTCCACAGTATAACCAATAGCCATCACTTCACCCGTGGCTTTCATTTGCGTTCCTAATCGTCTGTCAGCTACTTGGAATTTATCAAAGGGCCAGCGGGGAATCTTAGTAACCACATAATTAATGACAGGCTCAATACAAGCTGTGGCTTTATTTGTAAATATTTCCTTAAGCTGCAAACCAATTGCTATTTTTGCCGCAACTTTAGCAATGGGATAGCCGGTAGCTTTCGAAGCTAAAGCACTGGAGCGGCTAACGCGTGGATTTACTTCTATCACAAAATATTTTTTGCTATGGGGGTGCAAGGCAAATTGTACATTGCAACCGCCTTCTATCTTCAGCGCGCGTATTATTTTTATTGCTGCCTCCCGCAGCAGCTGATATTCTGACGCAGATAAAGTTTGAGCCGGTGCGAACACAATGGAATCCCCTGTATGCACACCCACCGGATCAAAATTTTCCATAGAACAAATGGTAACGCAGTTATCTAAGGCATCCCGCATTACTTCGAATTCAATTTCCTTCCACCCCGCCACACTGGTTTCCAGCAATACCTGGTTAATTAAACTATGCTTGAGACCGCGAATAACCACATCCCTGAGTGACTGGGCATCTGTGGCGAAACCGCCGCCCGAGCCGCCCATGGTATAAGCAGGACGAACAATAAGGGGGTAGCCCACCTGTGCAGCAAAAGATAAAGCTTCATCCAGAGTGGAAACAATGGCACTGGGTGGAACAGGTTCACCAATTGCCAGCATTGTATCTTTAAATAGCTCCCGATCTTCTGCTCGCTTAATCGCAGTTAATGGCGTACCTAAAAGACGAACATTATACTGTGCCAGCACACCTGTCTCAGCCAGCTCTTTTGCTAGATTTAATGCTATCTGCCCGCCTAATGTCGGTAATAAGCCATCGGGGCGTTCCCTAGCAATTACTTTTGTTAAGAAGTCAAGATTAAGGGGTTCCAGGTAAACGCGCTCTGCAATCTCCGGATCGGTCATAATGGTGGCCGGGTTACTATTAACCAAAACCACTTCACAGCCTTCTTCATGCAGCGCCTTACAAGCTTGTGTACCGGCATAATCAAATTCAGCCGCCTGCCCGATGATAATAGGACCGGAACCAATGACAAGAACTCGTTGCAACCCTTCTGTTCTCGGCACCTTCGCGCCTCCTTCTAATCAAGTGCTGTAAGTGCGTTTTGTAGTATTGTGACGGCAGTATTAAAATCAGCCTCCGTTGCAATTAGCGGTGGCAGAAAGCGCAGAGTTTTCCCACCAATACAGTTAACTAAAAGTCCCTGTTCCTGACATAAGCGCACAACTTCAGCTCCGTCGCCGTTTATTTCTAAACCTACCATTAAACCCAGACCTCTCACTGTGACAATCTGAGGAGATGATATCTCAGCCAGTTTTTGTTTAAAATATTCACCCAAATGACTTACCCTGGCAAGAAAACCATCTGCCAACAAGATATCCATTACAGCATTAGCCGCAGCACAAACAACAGGGTTCCCACCAAAAGTTGAGGCATGTTCACCAGGAACAAGTGTTTCTGCCGCTTCGCCTTTTGCGCACATGGCACCAATGGGCAAACCTCCGCCTAAAGCTTTAGCCAAGGTAAAAACATCAGGCTCTACGCCATAATGCTCGTAAGCAAAAAGTTTCCCTGTCCTGCCCATGCCGCACTGAACTTCGTCAAAAATTAAAAGTAAATTATGTTCATCACATAAGCGGCGCAGTCCTTGCAAGAACTCTGCAGTAGCAGGATAAACGCCTCCTTCGCCTTGGACAGGCTCCACCAAAATGGCACACGTTTTATCGCAAATTTGGTCTGCAAATGACTGTAAATTATTATACTCAGCGTAGCGGAAACCCGGCACCATGGGTTCAAAGCCTTTGTGATATTTTGGCTGCCCGGTTGCAGTAACAGTAGCTAAGGTACGCCCGTGGAAAGATCTGGAGGCTGTGATAATTTCAAAGGCCTCTCCTTTTTTTTGTTTGCCATATTTGCGGGCTAATTTAATGGCTGCCTCATTAGCCTCTGCTCCACTGTTGCAAAAGAAAACTTTATCGGCACAGGAGTGTTTAACGAGCCGCTCGGCAAGGCGGATTTGCGGCTCAGTATAATACAAATTTGAGGTATGCATTAGTTGTTGTGCCTGCTCGCAAATGGCACTGACAATTTGCGGATGACAATGCCCTAAATTATTAACAGCTAAACCGCAAACAAAATCAAGATAGCGCTTATTATTTTCATCCCAAACATATACGCCTTCGCCACGTTGTAACAGCAAAGTTGTTTCCGGCTGCCGGTTATAGGTATTTATAATATTCTGGCGTTCCAAACTCTTTAAGTCCAAAATTCTCCCTCCTAACTAGTTACCATGGTACCAATACCATGATCAGTAAAAATCTCCAGCAGCAAAGAATGGGGCACCCTACCATCAATAATATGGGTACGATTCACTTCATGTTCAAGCGCACGTAAGCAAGCCTCTACTTTAGGAATCATCCCTTTATTGATCTTGCCCTCTTCAATCAGTTCCAGGGCCTTCGCCTGCGGTAAAGCTGAAATAAGTGAATCCCGGTTTTGCGCATCAGCAAAAATCCCTTCCACATCTGTTAATAAAATTAATTTTTCCGCTTGCAGCGCTGCTGCTAGTTCCCCGGCAACATGGTCAGCGTTAATATTTAAACTCTCGCCTTCCAAGCCTACACCGATGGATGAAATTACAGGAATATAACCCTCGCGGCTCAAAGTATATAAAACATCGGGATTAACTTTTATGATATCGCCCACAAAGCCTAAATCAACCGTTTCCGAACTGCCATGCACCTGCTCTGGAGCACGGCGGCGAGCCACCAACAGATTTGAATCTTTACCGGAAAGACCCACTGCCTTACCGCCAAATTGATTTATAAGGCTGACAATCTCCTTGTTAACCTTACCTGCAAGCACCATCTCCGTCACTTCCATGGCTTCGGCATCTGTTACACGCAAGCCATTAACAAACACAGCTTCCTTTCCCAAACGCTGCAGCATGCGCGTTACTTCTGCTCCTCCGCCGTGTACAACGATGGGGTTAATGCCAATGAACTTTAAGAGAATAATATCCATCATGACTGATTTTTTTAATTCATCAGAAACCATGGCCTGACCGCCATATTTAATGACAAATGTTTTATTCACAAAAGTACGAATATAAGGCAGAGCCTCAATTAAAACACCTGCTTTTTCAATCAACCGGTTAACATCATTAGTCATCATCTTCGCCTCCTTTTTCTGATATTTTCTAGCTGCGATAACTGGCATTGATTTTCACATAATCATAACTTAAATCAGTACCCCAGGCAGTAACTTTTGCTTTGCCCATGTGCAAATCTATGGTGATACGAATATCTCTCTGCTTTAAAATTTCCGCTGCTTCCTCTTCGTTAAAGGGAAGCCCCTGACCGGCCTGCGCAACTTGCAAATTCCCCAGGAAAACATCTACCCACTCCGGGTAAAACTCCACATCTGTCTGCCCCATAGCCGAAACAATACGCCCCCAATTGGCATCCTCACCGAAAAAAGCTGTTTTTACCAAATTGGAAGTCAGAATGCCCCTTGCCAGTTTTTTTCCGTCAAGCTCGGAGGCAGCATTTTTCACAGTTACCTCGATAAATTTAGTTGCTCCTTCACCATCACGCACAATTTTCTGGGATAGTTCGGTATTGACCCGTTGTAATAGCATCAGAAAACGGTGGTAATCTTCATTCTCCTCGCTAATAATCGGGTTACCGGCCATTCCATTAGCTAAGACCACTACTGAATCGTTAGTGCTCGTATCACCATCTACAGTAATTAAGTTATAAGAACGATCAACCGTATACTGTAGAGCCTTCTGCAGCAAAGAGGGAACAATGGCACAATCAGTGGTGATAAAGGCCAACATCGTAGCCATATTAGGATGAATCATACCAGAACCTTTAGCAATACCACCGACAGTAACTGTTTGCCCTCCAATCTCCAACGCATAAGCAGTGATCTTGGCTGTAAGATCTGTCGTCATAATGGCTTCAGCTGCCAGTGGTCCGCCGTCAACTTTAAGCTGTCCTGCTATGTCTCGGATGCCGCTTTCCAATTTCGCCATGGGCAGATACTGTCCAATCACACCGGTTGAAGCCACTAACACATCTTGCGGCAGTAGTCCCAACAGTTCGCCCGCCAGCTCTGCCATCCGCTTAGCATCTTTAAGACCCGTTTCCCCGGTACAGGCATTGGCATTGCCGCTGTTCACAATGATGGCTTGTGCTCTGCCATCTGCTAAATGCTCACGGCTGACAATAACGGGAGCTGCCTGGAAACGATTCTTGGTAAACATCCCGGCAGCAGTTGCCGGGACTTGGGAATAAATCAGCGCCAAATCTTTTTTTTCCTGTTTTTTTATCCCGACTGCAATGCCTGCTGCCATAAAACCATTCGCAGCCGTCACTCCACCCTGAACTTTGCGAAACTTCATTACTTACGTTCCTCCTACTTGAGACCCGCTTCTTCGGGCCATCCCATCATGATATTCATATTTTGTACCGCCTGCCCTGCTGCACCTTTTACCAGGTTATCGATGGCAGAAACAATTATCAGTCGCCCTGTGCGGGGATCCAGTCGGAAAGCTAAATCACAAAAATTGGTGCCGCTAACATGTTTGGTTTCCGGCAGTTCCGTTGGAGGTAACAGCCGTATAAAGGGCTCATCAATATAATGCTTTTGGTAAGCAGCCCTAATGGCCGACTCATCTGTCCCTGCTGCACTGCGCACATAAATGGTAGAGAGTATGCCACGAATCATCGGCACTAAATGCGGAGTAAAGAGTAAAGTAACAGTTTTGCCGGCCACACTACTTAGCTCCTGTTCAATTTCCGGTGTGTGCTGATGGGCTGCTACTTTATAAGCCTTAAAGTTTTCCGTACACTCCGGGAAATGATACGCTTGTTTAGGTGAACGGCCGGCGCCGGAAACACCGGACTTGGCATCAACAATAATATCTTCAGTCTCAATTAAACCCTCAGCAAGCAACGGTTTAAGCGCTAGTAAAACACTAGTGGGGTAGCAGCCAGGATTAGCAATTAGTTTTGCTTTTTTAATCTGCTCACGGTTGTATTCCGGCAGGCCATAAACACTAAGTGACAAGTTTTCCTTACTGCTATGTTCGTAGCCATACCAGGTCGGATATAGGGAAGCATCCTTTAACCGGAAATCACCGCTAAAATCCACTATCTTTTTGCCAGTCTCTAAAAGTTTAGGTACCTCTTTAACCGATAGACCATGCGGCAGAGCAGCAAAAATAAAATCACATGCTGCTACTTTTTTTAAATCAAGTTTTTCCAGCGGCAACTCACAAACAGCACGAAACTCCGGATAAACCTGATCAAAACGCTGACCACTGAAGCTTTCACTGGTTATGTAATAAGGCCGGGCATAGGGATGATGAACCAAAATGCTTACTAACTCTTTTCCTGCATACCCAGTTGCGCCTAAAACAGCCACTTTAAACATCAACAAACACCTACCTTTAAATTATTCTTAACAAAAAACCTCTCATCCTTTAAAGGACGAGAGGCATCTCGCGGTACCACCTTCATTGGTCAAAATGACCCAACTTAACCTGTGTCGAAGCACAGACAGCATTAACGGGCTTACCCGGTGTAACCTACTAAGCAGACGCTGTTTGGCACACAGTTCAGAGGTGCGCTTCAGTATACCTTCCACAGCAGGCTTCCACCATCCCCGCTTCGCTGAGCTTTCAGTATACTTACTCTCCCCATCATTACTTTCGCAAAATATACTAATTTAATTAAGCTATAGGTTAACACTGCAGCAAAGAAATGTCAAGCACTAATTTTATTATCTATCTTATGCACCGCCCACAAAATATTGCCTACTTTTTATATTTTTACAAAGGTATATTGCCGTGTTTTTTCCGCGGCCTGTCTTCCTGCTTATTGGCAAGCATTAAGAGCCCATTAATTAAGTAATTACGTGTCTCTTGAGGTTCAATTATCATATCTACCCAGCCCCGGGCTGCAGCAATATAAGGGTTGGAGTATTTTTTACGGTATTCCTCAATACGGGCAGAGCGCTCAGCAGCAGGGTCAGCAGCTGCTTCAATTTCTTTGCGATAAACAATATTAGCAGCCCCCTCAGGCCCCATAACAGCTATTTCAGCCATGGGCCAGGCAAAGGCCAAATCTCCGCGCAGAGAACGTGAACTCATGGCAATATAAGAACCGCCATATGCTTTGCGTAATATGACTGATATTTTAGGAACCGTAGCTTCTGAGTAAGCATAAAGCACTTTTGCCCCATGACGAATAATCCCGTTATGCTCCTGAGTTACACCAGGCAGGAATCCCGGCACATCTACAAAAGTAATGATGGGGATATTGAAACAGTCACAAAAACGGACAAAACGGGCAATCTTATCCGAGGAATCAATATCCAAAACGCCTGCCATCACTTTGGCCTGATTGGCGACAATGCCAACGGAGCGTCCGGCCAGACGGGCAAAACCAATTACAGCATTTTTGGCAAAAGACTCCTGAACTTCAAAAAAGTCACTGCCATCAACTACACATTTGATAACATCACGCACATCATAAGGCTTATTAGGGTTTTCGGGCAGTATGGTAAGCAGCTCATCAGCAGCACGTAAAGGCTCTACACTCTCTGTCTGCGGCGGATCAGACAGATTGTTTGCCGGTAAAAATGATAAAAGCTTATGTAGCATCTTAAAACAATCATCTTCAGCAGCAGCTTTAAAATGAGCAACTCCACTTGTTTCGTTATGACTTTGCGCTCCACCTAGTGCTTCTACTGTAACATCTTCCCCTGTGACAGCCTTAATTACCTGTGGTCCCGTAATAAACATCTGGCTTGTTTTTTCCACCATAAAAATAAAATCAGTAATGGCTGGTGAGTAAACAGCTCCGCCGGCGCAGGGGCCCATAATTAAAGAAATTTGGGGGATTACACCGCTGGCAATGGTATTACGGTAAAAAATCTCACCAAAACCATTCAGTGCTTTGACTCCTTCCTGAATACGGGCACCACCAGAATCGTTAATACCGATCAAGGGAGCACCGGTTTTTAAAGCCAGATCCATAACCTTACAGATTTTAGCAGCATGCAGCTCGCCCAGCGACCCCCCGGCCACAGTAAAATCCTGTGCATAAATATAGACTAGGCGCCCACCAATAGTACCATAACCGGTGACCACGCCCTCACCAGGATTATTCAGACCAATATCATTGGCATCTTCCAAGCCGGTCTGCACAAAAAGGTCGAGTTCGACAAAACTATCAGGATCCAATAAAGATTGCAGCCTTTCCCGTGCAGTATTTTTTCCCTTGCTATGCTGAGCTTCGATTCGTTTATCACCACCGCCTTTTTGCAGCATTGCCTTGCGTTCATTTAATAAATTTATGCTTTCTTGCAATTAAGATTCCTCCCAAATTCAAGCTGTTTTATACTTATGGTGATTATAACTTTTTTTTATGCTTCTTGACAAGCATAATTAGCTGTTTGTCATTATCCACTTGAGACGAGTAAAAAAATTTATGCTATAATACCTACACAAGCTAGTAACGGAGGCAAAAATGCAAGTATATGCTTTAATAGGACCTAGCGGCACCGGTAAATCACACCGTGCTTCATATTTAGCTTTTAAATATGATATACCGCTGATTGTAGATGACGGACTATTAATTGCCGGGTCATCTGTTTTGGCAGGTAAATCGGCAAAACGTGAAATTACACGCTTCGGAGCAGTTAAAAGGGCAATTTTTGATGATGCCCAGCATGCTGCAGAAGTAAAGGAACAAATTATTGCTTCAGGTGCTCAGCGAATATTAATTTTAGGCACTTCAGCCAAAATGATTTCAAAAATTGTTGAGCGTCTGGAACTGCCTGCACCGGAAAAAACCATCAAAATTGAAGAAATTGCTTCACAGCGTGCAATTAAAAAAGCATTGGAATTACGTAAAAATGAAAACCGGCATGTTATTCCAATACCCACCTTTGCCATCAAAAAGGAATTTCCCGGTTATTTGCTTGCCCCACTGCGCTCCCTTTGGAGTAAAAACCAGAAAGAAGAAAGCAAAAAAGTCGTCGTCGAACGATCAATTGTGCGTCCCATTTATAATTCACTAGGCAGTAATTATATTTCGGAACAAGTTATAGTGCAAATGGCTGCCCACTTAACAAAGGGAGTAACAGGGGTATCCCGTGTGGGTAAAATAGAGGTTATTTCCAATCAGTTTGGCACAGCTAATTTACATTTGGAAGTTAACATTTTTTACGGACATAATATTCCCACAATCTTAATACAAATTCAATCCATTCTTAAAAAAGAAATGGAATATCTCACCGGCCTTACTATTAATAAGATTCAGGTTACAGCCCGCCGTATTGATATGCCGGAAAAATGATTTCTCTGAATAAAAATGCTTAGGCTTAAGCCTAAGCATTTTTATATGCTACAACTTCTTTGATAATTTCCACTGCATTCTGAATATCTTCCATACTTACATCTAAGTGCGTTACAAAACGAACAGTAAATTTCCCTGCTGTGCCAACTAAAACTCCCTGTGCAGATAATTTTTCAACAAATTCCTGAGCCGTCATATTTTCTGTCTCCACCATCACCATATTGGTCTGCACTTTACCCAAGTCTATTTTTAACCCGGGGACTGTTGATAACTCTGCAGCTAAATGGCGTGCTTTCTCATGATCATGAATTAAGAGAGCAGTATTATTTAAAGCAACAAGGCCAGCAGCCGCCAAAATACCTGCCTGCCGCATGCCGCCACCCATGGCTTTGCGGTTACGGCGCGCCTGAGCAATAAAATCTTTTGGCCCAGCTAAAATTGAACCAACAGGCGCACCAAGGCCTTTTGACAGACAAAACATTACTGAGTCAGCATAGGCCGTTAAATCTGTTACGTCGCACTGTAAATACAGGGCAGCATTAAAGATCCGTGCCCCGTCCAAATGAACACTTAAGCCATATTCCTGCGCCAAACGATAAACAGCTGCCATTTGTTCAGGCCGCATCACAGTGCCACCGTCGCGATTCAAGGTATTCTCCAGGCAAATAAGCCTTGTTCTCGGGAAAAAGCTCTGTGGATCACGAAAATGATCTTTTAAATTGCCTAAACCAAGATCATTATGAAGATTATCAACCGGATGCAGCTGTACACCGGAAAACATAGCAGCAGCAGCCATTTCATAATGGTAGACATGGGCCAAAGAATCACAAATCGCCTCTACGCCCCGCTCACAATGAGTCATAATGGCAAGTTGATTACCCATACTGCCTGTAGGCACAAAAAGGGCAGCTTCTTTATCAACTATTTTTGCTGCTCTTTCTTCCAGCAGATTTACCGTCGGGTCCTCACCGTAAACATCATCTCCTACTTCAGCGTTCATCATAGCTTCACGCATTAACTGTGATGGCTTTGTAACCGTATCGCTGCGCAAGTCTATTGTTTTCAACACACTCTCCCCCTATTATTAACTTAAAATTATACGTTCTTGATTTGTATAAATATTAAACCGCCGACCACGAACAAAGCCAACTAGCGTTATTCCCAAATTTTCAGCAAGTTCAATACTCAGCGTAGTCGGTGCAGCTCTGGAAATGAGAATAGGGATACCCAACTTTGCCGTTTTGACGAGAATTTCCGATGATATCCGCCCGCTAGTTGCCAGCACCTTGTCTGTAATTTCTATTTTGTCTCTTAGACACATACCAACTAGTTTGTCTACAGCATTATGGCGGCCAATGTCTTCACAAAAATAGAGAATTTCTGTATGCGAACATAATGCAGCGCTATGAATCCCTCCGGTTCGTCTAAATAATTCCGCCTTTTCCTGCAGTTTTTTCATTAACTGTATCACCTGCTCTGAGGTCAGAGAAAAATCAGACTGTACAGGATTACTCTTTAAGGCATCAAGTACACTGTAAAAAACTGTCCCTTTACCGCAGCCACTGGTAATGGTTCTTTTACCATATAATTTCTCTGCCAAATTACTGCCCTTAGTTTCCACAAACAGAAAACTCTGTTCTTCATCAAAGCGTAAAGAGATAATATCAGCAGAATCCTTAATTAAACCCTCAGAACGCAGAAAACCGGCTGCCAGCATCTCCGGCAGCTCCGGTGTGTACAGTAAAGTAACAAATTCTTGACCGTTGAGGTAAATAGTTAGAGGCACCTCGCGGATAACCGGATCTTCTACTGTTAGAGCTTCCCCGGCTTTTACACGCATTATCTGCCTCATTTCCGTCCGTCTATCCATCTTATCCCTCCTTGAGGTCGATAGATTGTCCTAGAATTTGGGTAACATACAGTAATTGTATCCTCAAACCTACTGTAATTCAAGGAAAAAGTCAGATCTCGATGATTTGCTATCTTAGATATCTCAGCAAACGCTATTTCTCTTCTATATATAATAGTAAAGCAAACCGTAGTATCCACCGTTTTTATGTAATCGCTTATATTTTTTATTCCATTATTAAGTATTGCCTAAAGAGAACAATTTTGGAGTAATTTCATATTATATAGCGAAAGAATTTCATATTAAAATAAAGGAGTGACTTATTGGTGGGTGAAAATAAATGTTATCAACCCCGATACCCCATTAGAAATTATCAGAGTACGAATTGTCATCCTAAACCTCACAAAACCAGAGAAACAATTTTAGAATGCGGGTGCAGTCCGGAAGCTGCATTTTTTGAAATTGATGATGGTAGGGTTGAACGAGGGCAAGAATTTGTTTTAGATCGCGTAAGAATAGATACCACTCACTTAAAAAAACCAGTTGTTAAGCTTGATTTTTCAAGCCTTATTATCTTTGAAGCAGAAGATGAAGAAGGCGGCGAACATGAAGTAGAAGTTGACTTACTATTTAAGTTGATCAGAGTTAGCAATGGGGAGTATGAAGTTATTCGAAGCTGGAACTATCTATATGAAATTGATGTTGAAAATAGTATTGATGAGCTTGAAGTAGAAATGAAGCAGCCATTTGCAGTAACATTCTGTGACAAACCATGCGCAACTGTCTGCGAGTATATTATGAAAGTAGAAGGCATTGACTTCGAGGGAGATTTTGATGCATTAAGAATAGTCAGCCCTACTTTAACTGTGATTGCACAAGGTCAATGTTAGATTAATACTAAGCAGCTGAT
>JAAZJT010000041.1 GCA_012800215.1 Bacillota bacterium
CAACAATATAGGGTACCATCGTAGGATTTGCCGAAGCAATTGCCTTAGCTTCCGTAAACATCTCGGGTACGGAAATAACATAAGCCAAGGAAGTATCTTTAATTAGGGTTATTACTTCATTGGTAACAGCAGGCAAAATGCGTTTTATAACCTGGGGCAGGATGATTCTTATAAATGTCTGTGTTTTGCTGTAACCTAACAATTTAGCTGCTTCGTATTGACCTAAAGGCATTGATTCAATACCGCCGCGATAAATTTCAGCAAAATAGGCTGCATAGTTTAAGACAAAACCAATGATTACAGCTATAAATCTATAATTGCGCGACAGGGTAATACCAAAAATATAATAAGGGCCGTAATAAACCACCATTAATTGCAATACCAATGGTGTGCCGCGCATTATTGAAATATAAAACTTGATAATATTTCTGATGAAAATATTTTTAGCCATCCGCCCAAAAGCTATAAAAAGTCCCAACGGCAGCGAGAAAAGTAAGGTTAAAAAAAATATTTCAATGGAGACAAGCATCCCTTTACTTAGGATCTGCAGCAACAGCGAAAATTGCACACTGTACACCTCCCAGGTTGCAAGAAAGCAAAAAATTCCTCTCCGGCGTGAAAAAAGGGCTATCGTTTAAGGGACAGCCCTTTCTGCCGGCTTCATTGTTTACTTGCCAATGGTTGTAATATCCTTACCAAACCACTGGTTGGAGATTTTAGTTAAAGTACCGTCTGCAGCCATTTCTTCTAAAGCACCCTGTACCTGGTCTCTTAATTCCTCATTGCCCAGTAAAAATCCTACACCATATTCTTCAGCTGCTAAAGTTTCTTCCAATACTTTTATCTTAGCATTTCTTTTCTCAATTTGATAGTTTGCTACTATTTCATCCATGGCTACGGCGTCAACGGCACCTGCCTCCAGATCCATTAAAGCAGTGTTGTAATCTGCAGCTGTCAGCAGATTATCAAAGGTTGCTACCAAATCCTGCTTTCCCGCCAAAGCTTTCTCCGCACTGGAATCGGCCTGTACCATCACAACTTTACCCGACAAATCTGCCAGAGTTGTAATATCGTCATCTGCTCGTACCACGAACACTTGCTGGTTTTTCATGTATGGATCTGTCCAGGTATAGTCATCTTCACGGCCATTAATGGTAAAACCATTCCAGACACAATCTATATTACCGGTTTCTAGCTCTTTATCTTTAGCATCCCAAGAAATGGGCTGCAGTACCAATTCTTTATTTAAACGTTTAGCAACTTCAGCTGCCAATTCTAAATCGAACCCGGTAAATTCTCCATCATCTCCCACAAATCCCATAGGCGGGAAGTTCTTGTCAAAGCCAACAATAAATGTTTCTCCTTCCTGGCCGCCACCATTATCAGCAGGTTTTGAACAGCCTGCAACCCCCATGATTAAAGCAATCATTATAAAAAATACTATAACCTTTTTCATTAATCTTTCCCCCATCCATTTACTAACTTAAAGATAGTTTACCACGTTAAAGTGTTAAAGTAAAGGGGTAATTTTAAAATTTTTGATTTTTATATTATATAAGAAAAAAGCGGCAAAATCGCTGCCGCCTTTTATATTTTTAGTTATTGCTATTATACAGGTGGGGGTTAAACTGACCATATAGCTGCTCATTTTTTCCCATATGCAAAATTTCGTCATGCAATTCTGGTGCTTTTTCCCTGAGCAGCTCAATCTTATCAACAATAGACATTATTCCCCCTGTCAAGCTGAGATAAAGATCACAAAGCAGCTTATTCTTCCACTGCATTATCCGTTCTATTTCCGGCACACGTGTAGAGGGCTGCGGTGTCCGTGGTGTTACAAAGTCAAAACTGATGGTATTAGCTTCGATATTGATTTCTTCTTCCGTGTAACCTGCGGTTTTCAATCCTTCCACTACTGCTGCAAGCATAAATTCATCTTTTAAAGTAATAGAAGCTGCCATCGACAATTCTACCGGTTCTGAAAACTCGCCTAAAATAAACCCTGTAAGCCACCAGTGCTTAGCTTTACGTGAAAAAAGTGGTTTTTGATTTTTATAAAGTGTACATGACATAAGCAATAAATCTTCATTTCCGGCACAATCATAAAAAGGCCCTGAAAATACATTGGGAATTTCAATATCTTCGTGCCCAGTATAATACACACCAATTTCACACCCAGTAACCATGCCATACTGGCCTTTCCATAATTGAATTAACCAACGTTTCTGTTCAAAATTAAAATATATTGGTTCACAGTCTACTATCATACTTAATGGTGCTAACATCTCATCATATAAACGGCAATAACCGTAGTTGCGCTGCCAAGCATCCCGGTGTGAAAAAAAGATTTTTTGTGTTGGATCATACTTATATCCGGCTTTGGCTATGGCACGATCCAAACCACCATTACCTGTACCACAAGGCGGTAATATATACTCTGTAGTCATTATACTCCCCCTTACTACAATAATCGCTAGTATAGATTATTTGGAAGCGGGGGAAAATGCCACCTTCTTTTTATTTATAAAGAGATGTCAACTTGAGCCTTGGTGCATATATTATATTATGATGTTCAGACGCTTTCTTAATCCACTATTTCAAATAATCACCCATATGGAACTTGCCGAAGCTATTATCACCATTCTTGCCAATGATGGTAAGAACAATATTGTTGATTTATTTAGTAACACAAACAATGGCTCAAACTACATTAACATTTTAGCAGAAGGAACTCGTGCTGCAGATGTACCATTTTCAAGAGGTTACATTTGTACACTGTGGCACTTTCATCATCCTTGGTCCCATAAAGGCTACCTGACAAATAAAAGTTCTGCTGATGTCACCGCTGGATTATTTGATACGGCCGCGAAGCTTTGGCAGGAAGGCAAAAAAGAAGAAGCTGTTTTTCAGCTGGGCAGGGCTCTGCATCTGCTGCAGGATATTTTTATCCCACATCATAGCGGCATTACTGCTGTTAAAGGACATGGCGATTTAGAAAAATGGTTAACAGATAATTGGAAAAGGTATAAAATTGAAAGTGGCGGTTGTTATCACTGGTCAGAAAAATTTTGCGACGCAGACGGTAATTGCCATTATGTTAATAGTGATAAGCCATATGACTGGATTGATTACGGCAGCCACCTCTCTCTTCCTTGGTTTAATGAATTTTTTGCAGATAATAAATATAACGAAGATACTTTTGAGCAGGCAGCAAAACTAATTGTTCCTCATGTTCTCAAGTTCTCTGCAGGTTTTATCCATCTATTTTTTTCTCAGCTAATTTGAAAATTTATTTTAGTGTCTACTTTATTCAACAAGAGACGGCCTTTCCCAGAGGATAAAGGCCGTCTCTTTTAGTCATTTAACTCATCATTAATAATAATATCCGCTTTCTTCATTAAATTACTAAATGCTTCATGTGCCTGAAAATAACGAGCTAAAGTGGGGTTCGCAGCCGCTTTATGCTGCTGTTGATACAATTTCTGAAATTCTTCATTTACCGGTAAACCTTCAGCATGCAATTCCTGAATTCTTTCCTGGATTTTTTCCATAGCCATTACAATGTCTTGTGCCGTTGGATCAAGTTGAATTCGGGCTTGTGCTGCGCGTAAATTACTATACTCTTCCGTTTTTTTAAGTTCTTTTGCCAGCTCTTTTGCTGCAGTTTCTATGGTAATAATAATCACCTCCATTTCAGCTATTCTCCCCATTTAATAAATATCCTTTTTTACAGAGAAAGAAATATTATTTTGTACCTAAATGCAAAGCTGCCACACCGCCACAAAATGAATATACCTGTATTTGTTTAAACCCTACAGACATAAAAAGGTTAGTTAACTGCTTTTTATTTGGAAAATGAATTGTAGATTTTTGCAACCAGGAATATGCGTAATAATTATTAGCCAAAAACTTTCCCAAAAATGGCATAACAAGACGAAAATATAACAAGAAAAGTTGTTTAAACACAGGGATAGTTGGCAGCGACATATCCAGGCAAACAGCTTGCCCGGATGGTTTTAAAACCCTGTACATTTCCTGAAGCACTTTTTTGTAGTTTCTTGTATTACGAAGGCCAAAGCCAATGGTAACAACATCAAAGTAATCATTACTAAAAGGTATTTGCAGCGCATTACCTAAACAAAGTTTTACATTGTTTAATTTTGCTCTGTTTATTTTTTTCTGGCATTGCTCCAACATAGCCGGGCTGAAATCTAGAGCAAACACTTTGCCATTTTTACCTATACTGTTAGCCAACAGCATGGTCCAGTCCCCTGTTCCACAGCATAAATCAAGGACATTATACCCCTGTTCAAGTCTGATATACTTTAAACTTTGTTTACGCCAAGCCTGGTGTTGATTAAAACTAATAATTGAATTCATTTGATCGTAACAGTTTGCAATGGACTCAAAAATCTTCCAGACTTGTTCTTCATTGCACTGTGACATTTTTGCCCCCTTACTTGTACCGATTTAGTATCAAAATTACTTATATGTACTAAAGGAAAAAAATAGCAGGAAATGGACGCCCTAAGCAGAAATCATTGTAAAAATAATAGTTTACTCTTTACTTATTAATTTCTACTGTAATATGCTACAGCCAGGTAGATATCATACATAATTTTAAGGATGATTAATATATGAATACTATATTTAAAAACACTTTTAACAACAATAAGTTTTTAACCTATTCTCTAGGTATTCGCGAGAAAATAGCAGCAATGTGGATTGTTATTGTTATCATTATGGGCGTCTGGTTTGGCTGGCAGTCAGAATCTATTACCCGTCAGGTAATGGTCAATAATTTAAAAAACCATGGGATTTCCATGGCTCGCGATGTAGCCGCCCATAGTGATGAATCAATCGTTACACACAACTTACATCATCTGTCGCAAATATTAACAAATGCCTTGGAAAACAATACAAATTTAGTATATATATATATTCTTGATTCAGAAGGAGAATTAATTCTCAAAACTCATTCACCAGAATATTCCCCTATAGAAATGGCTGCTATTCCAGCTCTAAGCACAAATGACTGTTTTGTCACTACAATACATCAAATGAATAATAGCAGAATTCATGATATAGTTGTCCCCATCTGCAATAATATAGGTCTAGTGCGTCTGGGAATCGCCGAAAACAGCATAGAAGAAGAGTTAATACAAACACGCACTACACTTATATCAACTATTTTGGTCATAATCTCTGTAGGTAGCCTGATAACAATTTTTTATACTAAAAAATTGTTATCGCCACTACAGGAATTAACTGCTGCCACTCAGTCTTTAATTAAAGGTGATTTTAGCCCCAGGGTACCTATGCGCAGCCAGGATGAAATAGGGCAATTAACTGCATCTTTTAATCTACTTGCAGAAAAACTGGGCTCCTACAAAATCATAAATACAAAAAATCAAGCTGAATTGGATCGTAAGGAAAAGTTGCGTATAGAATTAGTCAAACACCTGATTACAGCGCAGGAAGAAGAACGTAAGCGGATAGCCAGGGAATTACATGATGAAACTTCTCAATCTTTGACAGCTTTGAAGCTTGGACTAAAAACAATTGAAGAGTCCACTTCGTTGAAAAAAATAAAAGAAATTAGCAATGAACTGCGGCAAATGCTTGGAGCAACATTAGGAGAAATAACTGCCATCTCCCGTAATTTGCGCCCCAGTATATTAGATGATATGGGATTAAATGCTGCCTTAGTTCGATTTATTGAAGAAACTTCCAAACGCATCGGTCAAAATATAATTTATAAAAGCAAAGGTTTAAATAATCATAGATTTCCTTTCTATATTGAAACAGCAGTGTATCGTATTGTTCAGGAGGCAGTGACGAACAGCATTAAGTATGCTAAGGCAGAAAATATATTTGTCAGCATTAATTATGAAAATAAAACACTAAAAGGTATCATTCACGATAACGGTGCTGGATTTAAACCTGCTTTGGTGTTAGATGGCAGCATACCGCAAAGAGGACTCGGCCTGTTTGGTATGCAAGAACGGGCAGCCCTCATTGGCGGGAAGCTTGAAATTGATTCGGATATAGGGCAGGGCACAACCATTACCGTTATTGTGCCAAATGTTAACCATATAAAAGCAGCCGGGAATTAATTCCGGCTGCTTTTAACATTTTCATTACTCTTTACTTTCTACATTTACACTCTCTTTTAATTCGGTTGTTGCTTGTCTAAATTCCCTCAATCCTTTCCCCAAGGCTCTGCCAATTTCCGGCAGTTTTTTTGGGCCAAAAAGCAAGAAAGCAAGAGCAAATATTAACAAAAGTTCTGAGGTGCCAATACGCATTGACTAACCCTCCTTAATTTTAACTTCATTTTCCTGGGAGGTAATTTTTTCGTTCTGGCGTTTGTTTTCCCAGAGAAGTAAACCAACCAGTGCCACGACAAAGATGCGCAGTGGGCGGAAAATAGCATTCCAGATATATGCTGATACTGGTATTTTGGGGTTATTAGGCAGACCATACTTTGCCGGTTCATCCTTTAGAACGTACATAACTGCAGTTCCGCCTAGTTCCTCCAAACCATAAATTTGTGCATTCGTATAACCCTTCGCAGCTAATTGCCCAACTCGTCTATGAGCTAATTCCACTATTTCGGCACGTGTACCAAAGGTAATGGCTCCTGTGGGACAAGCTTTGGCGCAGGCAGGAATTAAACCTATCGCTTGTCTATCAGAACACAGCGTACATTTTTGCGAGACATTCTCCTTTTGGTTAAATGCCATAACCTTGAAAGTGCAGCTAGCTACACAGTAATTGCAGCCAATACATTTACGCGGATCTGTTACTACTGCACCGGCATCTGTGTGGCTAATAGCACCGGCTGGACACACTTTTTCACAAGCAGCATCTGTACAATGCATGCAACCTTTTTTGGCAAAATACCAATCCATTTCGCCTGTGGCTTCATCTTTATGTTCACGAAAAACAACTCTTGTCCAGGAGTTAGCAGTAAAGCGGACAGGATTCTCATAATAACCTGCAAAAGTAGTATCTTCTGCAGGAAGGCCATTCCATTGTTTACATGCCACTTGGCAAGCGCGACAACCAATACATTTTGAGGTATCTATTAATTTTGAAGTCAACATTTTTTATACCACCTTCCTTATATTACAGAGAAAGGCCTTGTATTCAGGTATATTTGTATTCGCGTCACCAATGGATGGTACAATATCATTTATAATGGCTCCTTTGTTTAGACCCATATAACCCCAGTGAAAAGGCATGCCCACTATTTCCCGCAATTTTCCATTAATCATGAGTGGTTTTAATCGTGAAGTAACGCAGGCAATGGCGGCAACTTCTTTTTTTCTGTAACTGCTGACTAAAACTTTATCTCCGTTCTCGATACCCAATTTTTCCGCCAGCGTAGGGCTGATTTCTATAAAAAGCTCAGGCATTAATTCATTCAGCCAGGGAGTATTACGTGTCATAATTCCCGATTGCCAGTGTTCTGTGACACGGTAAGTTGAAATAATATATGGGAAATTTTCGTCTCCTACAGCGGCCAAATGGTCTTCATACCAAATTTTTGTTACAGGATTAAATTGTACAGTTGTTGAGAGTATATTTTGAATGGGGCTCTCAGCCGGCTCATAGTGTTCTGGGAATGGTCCGTCTGCCATTGTATTAGCAAATAATCTTGCCTGCTGCTCCGGCAGCATAATAAATGGACTTTGTGCAGTAACATCAGGAGGAACATTGGCATTAAAATCAGGAACATCATTCCGCTGCCACATTAAACCATCCCACCACATTAATGGGATATCAGGATTCCAAGGGTTCCCCTGCAGATCAGCAGAACAACGATTGTAAATAATTCGTCTGTTTAGCGGCCAAGCAAATGCCCATTGGGCATTAGTACCTATACCCGTCTCCTCTTTAATGCGGCTTTTGCAGGCTGGATTAGTGGCATTATTGTAATACCCGCTATAAATCCAGCAGCCGCAGGCAGTACTGCCATCATCTGCAAGTTTGGTGAAGTCCTGTACAAGTAAGCCTGTACTGGTGTCATATCCATTAATTTCCATAGCCACTTCATTGGCGTCTGGCTCTTCTCCGTAATCCCACACCATTTTTAAGATTGGATCTGCAAAAGGACCTGGATTTTTTTCATATTCTGCCCGAATGGCTTTAAAAAGACGATCAACAATCCATAGATCTGTTTTGGCATCACCTAATGGTTCCTGTGCCTGATAGCGCCATTGGATCCAGCGGCCACTATTTGCAACAGTGCCTTCACGCTCGTAAGAGGCAGAACCAGGCAGTAAAAATACCTCTGTATCGATTTCTGTGGGATCAACACCTGGCTCCTTCCAAAAAGCAGCTGTTTCATTTTCAAATATATCGATGGAAACAAGCCAATCCAGATTTCTGCTGTAATTGCGCTTTGCAGAAGCACTGGGTCCGGTGACGGCAGGATTGTCTGCCCAGCAGATCATGCCCTTTATTTCACCTTCCCCCATATACTTATACATACCAATATGTGAACGATCTTTGGCGTCTAACTTAGGCAAGTAATCATAACAAAAATCATTTTCTTTTGTTGCTGCATCTCCATACCAGGCCTTGAGCATACTTATTAAAAATTTTGGTTTATTGGCCCAGTAGCCACTGGCAGGAGTTTCTTTTTCTAAATAAGCAGCTAAATTTTCATGCTGTGCAGCCTTGGGCATATTTAAATATCCTGGAATGAGGTGATAAAGCATGGCCATATCTGTTGAACCTTGCACGTTTGCCTGACCACGCTGAGCATTAACGCCACCACCGGGAATGCCGATATTACCCAATAGTAGCTGCAAGCAAGCAATTGCGCGTACATTTTGTGAACCATGTGTAAATTGTGTTACTCCCATGGCATAAAGAATATTACCTGCTTTGCCTGGTTGCCCGGTACTGGCAAACAGCTCAGCTACTGCTTTTAATTTCTCAACCGGGCAGCCTGTAATCCTGCTTACTGTTTGCAGATCATAGCGCTGAAAATGCTTTTTCATTAACTGCAGAACTGATTGCGGATTTGTAGCAGAGGGATCTTTTTTTATTTTACCATCTTCATCGGTTTGATAGCTCCAGGAGCTTTTATCGTAATTAAAAGCACGGTCTTCTGCTTCCTGCGCTCCTGAAAACAGTCCATCATTAAAAGAATACTCGGGATTAACGAGGTAAGTTGCATTAGTGTAATTTAATACATATTCTTTCTGATAAAGCTCATTAGATAGAACGTAGTTGATAATAGCACCCAGGAAAGCAATATTAGTGCCAGGCCGTATTGGCGCGTACAAATCAGCTACAGCGGCAGTGCGAGTAAAACGCGGATCCACCACAATTAGCTTTGCCCCTTTTTCTTCACGGGCACGTTCTATCCACTTCATAGAAATAGGATGGTTCTCCGCCGGATTACAGCCAAAAGCTAATACCACATCAGAGTTCTTATAATCTATCCAGTGGTTCGTCATGGCTCCCCGCCCAAATGTGTTGCCCAGACCGGCAACTGTGGAGGAGTGTCAGAGACGAGCACAGTGATCAATATTTATTATTCCAAGAGCCCGGATCATTTTTTGATAAAGGTAATTTTCTTCATTAGTGCAGGTAGCACTGCCTAGATGGGCAATCGCTCTGGTTCGGTTAACTGTTACGCCATTCTCATCGACTCTTTCAAAGGTTGAATCCCTTGTTTCTTTAATGCGCTTGGCAATTTCAGCTATTGCCCAATCCCAGTCTACTTCTTGCCAATCTGTAGCGCGTTTAGCCCTGTATAGAACTTTTTTCAAACGTTTTGGGTTTTCAACAACTTCTCCTTGTTGATTATAAATATAGGAGAGATTAAAAACAGAGCTGCCTTTACTGCACAGAGAGCCTTCATTAATGGGGTGATCAGGATCTCCTTCTGCACCTACAACTTTATTATTTTGTACGTAGCAAATTATTCCGCAACCCACTGAGCAATAAGGACAAATAGTAGTAACTTCCTTTGCGTACTGCACAGGCACTCCTGCAGCCTCAGCATTATCGGAGAAACCAAAACTAGCTAATGTCGCAGTTCCAAAAGCCACACCTGTAAGTTTAAGAAAACTTCTACGGGATATTTTCATTCATTTTCACCTCCAGCTAGTTTTTTACTGTCATCTTGGTGCCAGCAGGAACAGTATGCTGTGAAATCACTTGCTCCTTCTGTTCACCAAATTTAAGCCTTTTGGTTAAACGATCAATTAATGGAACAAAAGCGTTCATAATTAATATGGCAAAGGCAACCCCTTCTGTTGGTGCCAGCAATACGCGGAATATTACCACGATGATGCCAATACAGACACCAAATATAATTTGCCCTTTTTTCGTAATGGGACTGGTCACCCAGTCTGTAGCCATATAGAAGGCACCAAGCAGTAAACCTCCGCTTAATAGATGGTAAACAGGATGCTGCCCTAGTAAAGCCGTACCAATAAAAACTGTTGCCATCATGGAAACAGGAATGTGCCAAGTAATATGCTTCCTGTAAAGCAGATATGCACCTCCTAAAAGCAAAGCAAATGCAGATGATTCAGCAATACCTCCACCTTGTGTGGCAATAAAGAAAGTCCCCATGTTTGGTAGAGGTAATCCCATTTGTAACATTGTTAACGGCGTGGCTTGGGTGATAGTATCAATGCCAGGAAAACTAACCCGCCAATAAAAGAATTCATTGTTCAAATACGTTAACCATGGTGCAAAAACAATTACAGACACCCTGCCAAAAAGAGCAGGATTAAATCTATTCCAGCCTAAGCCACCTAAAAATTCCTTGGCAAACCCAACAGCAATAAAAGTTGCCGCAGCAGCAAGCCACCACGGGGTAGCTGCAGAAAAACTAAGTGCAACTAATAACCCTGTTAAAATAGCACTGCAATCAGATAGTTGTGGTTCTTTTTGCATTAGCCGGCGGAAAAGCACTTCTGTAAACATTGCTGTCAAAATACATACCATTATTAAAAATGGCACATTGAATTTAAAAAAGTAGCATGCTACCAGTGTTACCGGCATCAGGGCAATGATTACATCTTTCATGGCCGTTGCCACTTGATCTCCGGCATGCAAATGTGGAGATGTAGAGACTAATAGACTTAGGTTTCTTTCCACAATAGCCCCTCCTTTCTTATGCTCTTTTACTCTGGCGGATAAATTCAATTAGCGGTCTGTGAGAAGGACAAACGTAAGCACAAATGCCGCACTCAAAACAATCTTTTGCTCCCCACTCCTGCGCCAGATCATACCTGCCCAATTCTGCATACATGCCAATATAACTGGGATAAAGTGCCATGGGACAATGGTCGACACATTTACCACAACGGACACAAGCATAATACTCTTGCGCAGCTACTGCCTGGTCTCTGGTTAAAGCAATAACCCCCCCGCAACCCTTTATAATTGGCGCTTCCAAGTTTTTTTGCGCCCAGCCTGTCATCGGGCCACCCATTATAATTTTGGCCACATCCTGCTTAAGGCCGCCGGTACTTTCCAGTAAATGAGCAAGAGTTGTGCCAATAACGACACGATAATTACCAGGTTGCACAGCCGCTGAACCAGTTAAAGTCACAATCCTTTCCGTCAGTGGCTTGCGATAAATAACAGCATCTGCTACTGCCTTTGCTGTGGCCACATTTTGCACTACCACTCCTACCTCGGCAGGCAGCTTGCCAGGTGGTACAGAACGCCCAACTGCAGCGTAAATCAGTTGTTTTTCTGCACCTTGTGGGTACTTGACATCTAAAGGAACTACTTCCATCCGTTCTTCTTTTTCTAATTTTGCACGTACTAAATCAATTGCGTCCTGTTTGTTTACTTCTATCCCAAAAATTACCTTAGCGTCATCTAAAAGATGGCTGAGTATACGTGCACCTGCAATCATTTCGTCTGCATATTCCAGCATTAAACGATGATCACAGGTTAAATAGGGCTCACACTCACAGCCATTAAGAATTAAATATTCAACTTTTGTCTGAGGCTTTATTTTAATATGTGTTGGGAACCCTGCACCGCCCATGCCCACTATTCCCGCAGCCCTTATACGCTGCACTATTTCATCCTTGTTAAGTTTTGTTGCATCATCTGCAGTGCAGGTTAGTTCTTCCTGTTCCGGATCAACCTCAATAACAACACAGTCCTCCAGTTGACCAGTCTGTGTTAGCCGGCTGCCAATTTCGCGGACAATCCCGCTTAGACCTGCATGTACAGGTGCCGATACTGACGCATCACTATCCCCGATTATTTGCCCTGCTTTTACTCTTTCCCCGACAGACACTAATCTTCTGTTTGGCGCTCCAATATGCTGCCGTAACGGAATAATTAATTCAGAAGGTTGCGGCAAGTCCTGTATGGGCATATTTTCTGTTAGCTCCTTATAATCTGGGATTGATATTCCCCTTTCAAAAGTTTTTACCATAGTTTCCACCCCCTTAATTGTTCCTTAATTAATTTCTGTCTGCAGTTTTTTATAACCGTATCCTTCTTTTTGCGCAACATTATCTAAAAAGTATGTAACTACATTTTCCAGATCAGGAATTAGGTCTCTGTTAGTCTCTTTCAACACGATAGTTTTTAAATAATATTTGCAATCATTGCAAACATAAACTCTACGAAACTCCTGCCCTGGCACAAAGAAAAAACCCAAAGAATCTTGATTTGTATTGCCGCACTGCACGCAAGCAAGGCGTGGGGCAGGCCATTGTGTATGGCAAAGACCGCATTCCAGAATTCTTGCACCATCTTCTTGCCGTAATATAGCCAACATTGGTTTTTCCCCACAGACAGGACATCTACCCTGCTGCCAGTTTTTAAACAAAGACAAGGTCTGCGCTTGCTGGGCAATGCGTATATACTCAATCTGGCAAGCAGCACGTATTATTTGTGCCATGACTGCCAGTTCTTTTTCAGTCAAAGAATTTTGCCGTTCAAATAATAAAGATTGTAAGCAAGGAAGTGATAAATTAGTTGGTTTGCGAATTTTCTCCGCTATAACACAATCCGTAATTGTTTTGGTGAGCAAACTCTCTAAAACTTTGCTTTGTGAAGTTGTTAGCTCAGGTAACAAATATTTGCAGGCATCTTCCAATAATGACTGCATAAATTCCTGATATACAGCTAGAGAGATCTGTAGCCCATTTTTCAGTAAAATTGGTTCATCATTTTCACTAATACCACTAAATATACGCTCTAAGGCAATACTAGGTACTTCCCCAATATACTTTCTTTGTGCCCTGTACATTGCTTGGTAAAATAACAAAAGAGACTTTAATCGAGATTTTTTTTGTATGTAATATTTAATTTCAGCCTGTACATGTTCTTCTGCAGGAGGAAATATTGCCACGCTTTCCTCTCCTTTCAGTAGGTGGTAAGTTTCAGCAAAAGAACATGACCGCACCATGAAGGGCCTAAATCTTTGCAAATCCAAAGGGGGGGAACGGCCATGTTCTTTTCCCGTTATGTTTGTGAATGTTTTCCCTAATTATTATGACATTAACAGAGCAGACTTTAAATCAGGGAAATCATTAATTTTAATTACTATTAAATCGGGTTATACCCGACAAAAAAAGAGCCCTCTGCAGGCTCTTGTCAGGGTTATTATGTTATTAATTCCGGAAACTTGTCCAATTGTTTTTTTAGATTAGCTAACTCATTAGCTAAATCTTTCTTTAAGCTTATAATCTTTTGGCAGTACTGATAAACAACCAACCCGGCAGCAGTGGGAGTAACACCTTTATTAGTGCGTATTAATAAAGGTAGCTGACAGTATTCTTCCAATTCACGTATTTGCATACTTACGGCAGGCTGAGAGATATGACTAAGCCTTGCCGCTTGCGAAATACTGCCAGCATTAATTACAGCATAAAATGCTTCAATTTGTGCCATCTTCAATTTTTTGTCTCTCCTCTCTCTGCTCATTAATAATTTCTTCCTCACTACATATTTTTTTATGTGATTTGCTATTAGTAGAAAAATTAGGGGATTTGCACTAGCATGTAAGGCTAATCCTGACAAATAATATTTCAACGAAGGTCCCTATTTTTTTAGATCAACACTAAACAAATTATTTTCCATAGCATAAGCTACAAAATCTGAACGATGTACAAAATTTAGTTTTTCCTTTATTCTGGCTTTATGACTTTCCACTGTTTTAACACTGACGTGTATCATTTCTGCTATTTGCTTATCAGTATAACCTTGAGCTACCAAAATAAGAATTTCCTTTTGTCGTTTACTTAAGAGATCCTTTTCCTCTTGTTTTTGCTTTTGCTCCCTAGGAAGAATGTAGCGTTGTAAAATTTTTTTTGTGAGTAATGGATCAACAATCATCTCCCCCCGCATGACTGCTTTAATTCCCATAATAAGTTCATCATCAGCAGCTTTCTTTAGTAGATAACCGTTTGCACCCGCCGTGAGGGCTTTGCGTATATAATCTTCATCATCATGAATCGTTAAAATAAGAATTTTCACTTGCGGAAACTGTTCCCTAATTTTCTTTAATAACTCAATACCATTCTGACCAGGTAAGGTTAAATCAAGAATTATTAACTCCGGAAGTTTTTCCCTGGCAATAGTAAAAGCCTCATCTACTGATCCTGCTTCACCAATAACCTTCATGTTTATCTGCGTATCTATCAGCATACGCAATCCTTTTCGTACAATGGGGTGATCATCTACAAGTAAAATATTGATTTGCTTATGCACCACATTCACCTCTTTCCGTTGCAGTGACATTAAGCGCAAGTTATTTTTTTCACAATTTAATTGCTATATTCTTTATTTTTACTCATTTTCCTGCTACTTTGGGAAATATTATTTTTACAACCACCCG
>JAAZJT010000042.1 GCA_012800215.1 Bacillota bacterium
AAAGGTGGCACTGCTTTATCTGATTATGACATTAACAATCAGCCAGCTTGTATCCTACCTGGAGAGGAGGTTTGCCAAAGATGATCACGGTGAATAATCTCGTCAAAAATTTTAAAAACCTGCAGGTTCTCCGCGGCATCTCCTGCCACATTAAACCACAGGAAGTAGTGGTTGTCATTGGCCCTTCCGGCTCTGGAAAAAGCACTTTCTTGCGCTGCCTGAATCAATTGGAAACAGCCAGCGGCGGTGAAATTATTATCGACGGCATCACAATTACTGACCCTAAAACTGATCTTAATGCCATCCGCCAGGAAGTAGGCATGGTTTTTCAACGTTTCAACCTCTTCCCCCATATGACAGCTTTGCAAAATGTTTCCTTAGCCCCCATTAAAGTGCGCAAACAAAGCAAACAGGAAGCAGAAGAATTAGCCATGTCCCTTCTGCAGCGCGTAGGTTTGGAAGACAAAGCTCATCAGTACCCAGAAAAACTTTCCGGCGGCCAACAACAGCGTGTAGCCATTGCCCGCGCCCTGGCCATGCGCCCTAAAATTATGTTATTTGACGAACCCACCTCTGCATTGGATCCTGAGATGGTGGGAGAAGTGCTGGAAGTTATGAAAAATTTAGCCTTAGAAGGCATGACGATGGTTATTGTCAGTCACGAGATGGGATTTGCCCGTGAAGTAGGCGACCGCGTATTATTTATGGATGAAGGATTAATTGTGGAAGAAGGAAAACCACACCAAGTCTTTAATAATCCTCAAAATCCGCGTACACGATCTTTCCTAAGTAAAATTTTGTAATCTTATCTTTATTTAAACATAACCCCCTGGCAGTACCATAATGCCAGGGGGTTAAATTATTCCTGCTCACCCTGTGTTGATAAGGGCGCCTTGCCCAACTTATTCCGTGGCGATACTTTAATCTCTGAGCACAACATACCAACTACAATCAAGAGTCCTCCCCATGCCGCACCGGCTGTCAGGGTTTCCTGCAACAGCAGCACGGAAAAAAGAACAGAAAATACCGGCTCTGTGGTTAGAATAATTGCCGTATGACTGGGGGAAGTAAAACGCTGCATATAATTTTGCACAAAAAAAGCAAAACAAGTAGCAAAAAGGGCTGTTATAATTAATTCCAGCCATACAGACGGCACAAAACTGTTTGTACCACGTTCAAAAAAGAAAGTACACAGTCCGCTCAATAGTGCCACTGTCCCAATCTGTAAAGTAACCAGCCAAATGGTGGAATAAAGAGCAGAATATTTACCTACATAGAGAATATGCAGAGCAAAAGAAACAGCACAGCACAAAACAAGAATATCACCAATATTAAAATTGCCAAAATTACCGCCTGCAATTAAACCCAGTCCAATGGTGGCGCTTACTGCTCCAATTAAAACCGGCAGTTCAGGTTTTTCTTGAGATGAGACAATACTAAATATAGGTACAAGCACAACAGAAAGGCCGGTTATAAAACCGGCATTGGAAGCTGTAGTATAAAGCAACCCCAAAGTCTGCAAAGAATAGCCGGTAAATAACATTATACCGAGTATTATTCCCGCCCTTACCGTTTCTTTGTTAAGTTTTTTTACTGTCGGCAGAGCAAAAATAAGCATAACTAAAGTCGCTAAGCCAAAACGGTAAAAATTAAACGCAAAGGGGGGCAGTATTGCTATTGCGTTTTTTACAGTTACAAATGTTAAGCCCCAAATAGCGGCTACCGCCAACAGTGATACATCTGCTAATAAATACATGCGTGTAACTTTTGTCAAAATTCTATCCCCTTTAACTCCATCATACCATATCAGACAACAACTATTATAACATAGATACAGCGGCAATAAAGAATGATTTCTTGCACAAATCCTTGACTTAAAGACCTGATATTGATAAAATAATAAAAATCTATGTCACCTTTAAATTAGTCCAGAGAGGCTAAAAAGGAGGCTTTTTAAATGAGTGTATCTACTTATCAAGAATCTAGCTAACCATAACGACACTTTTTTGTCGTTAGGTTAGCTTTTTTTGTACTGTCGTTATTCTTAACAATAAACAAAAATTGTAATCCATTAAGGAGGCTTTGCTTTGCCTAAAAACAAAGATCTAAAAAAAGTGTTAGTAATTGGTTCAGGACCTATCATTATCGGCCAAGCAGCTGAATTTGACTATGCAGGCACACAAGCCTGCCGTGCCCTAAGGGAAGAGGGCTATTCAGTTGTTTTGGTAAACAGCAACCCGGCTACCATCATGACCGATGTCAATATAGCCGATCGCATCTATATAGAGCCATTGCAGACTGAAACATTGGAAAAGATTATTATCAGAGAAAAACCTGATGGACTGCTGCCCACTTTAGGTGGTCAAGTCGCCCTCAATCTAGCCAAAGAATTGGCGGAAAAAGGAGTTTTGGCTCAATACAAAGTGAAACTTCTGGGTACCCCTTTAACTTCCATTATACGTGCCGAAGATCGTGAACATTTTAAACAAACTATGCAGGAGCTGCAGGAACCTGTTCCGGCTTCAACCATTGTTTCCTCCCTGGAAGCTGCTTTAAACTTTGCAGACCAAATTGGCTACCCCGTGGTAGTCCATCCTGCTTATACCCTCGTCGGTACCGGCGGCGGCTTCGCCAATAATGAGTATGAGCTGCGCCAAATTGCTCTGCGCGGTTTAAAAGCAAGCCCTATTCATCAGCTTCTTATCGAAAAAAGCGTTGCCGGTTGGAAAGAAATAGAGTTTGAAGTAATGCGTGACAGCAAAGATAACTGCATCACTATTTGCAGTATGGAAAATATTGATCCGGTTGGTGTGCATACAGGTGACTCCATAGTGGTGGCACCTGCTCAAACTCTAACACAGCAGGAATACAATATGCTGCGCACTGCCTCCCTGAAAATTATTCGTGCCCTGGGTATTGAAGGTGGCTGCAACATTCAATTTGCACTAAACCCACAAAAACTACAGTATGTGGTTATTGAAGTAAACCCCCGCGTTTCCCGTTCCTCTGCTTTGGCCTCTAAAGCTACCGGCTATCCCATTGCTAAAGTAGCGACTAAAATTGCTGTTGGCTTAACTTTAGATGAAATTCATAACAGTGCAGCAGAAAAAGGGAATGTATCCTTTGAGCCTTGTTTTGATTATGTAGTAGTTAAAATTCCCCGTTGGCCATTTGATAAATTCTCCCTGGCACAACGCTCATTAGGTACACAAATGAAGGCAACAGGTGAAGTTATGGCCATAGATCGGTCATTGGAGGCTGCTCTGCTAAAAGCAGTCCGTTCACTGGAAATTGGCGCCCACAGTTTAAATTTGGCAGGCAGTGAAAAACTCTCTTTAGAACAATTAAAAGCCAGGATTGCCCAGCCTAATGATGAACGTCTTTTTATGCTTGCTGAAGCAATAAGAAGGGGTATAAGCATCAAAGAAATACAGCAGATATCTTTTATTGACCCCTTCTTTATACAAAAAATTAAAAATATCGTAGATATGGAAAATGTAATTGCTCGCTATAGCGGTCAGGATTTAAAAAACATCCCTCAAAAAGTATGGCAAGAAGCCAAACAATTGGGGTTTGCCGATCAGACTTTAGCTGAACTGTTACAGTCTACAGAGGCAAAAGTGCGTGCGGCACGCAGTGAGGCCGGTGTTATTCCTGTTTACAGAATGGTTGATACCTGTGCTGCTGCCTTTGCTTCTTTTACACCATATTTTTATTCAACCTATAGCGGTGAAGATGAGGCTACACCAACCAACAAAGAAAAAATAGTAGTTCTTGGTTCCGGTCCCATCCGTATTGGACAAGGTATAGAATTTGACTATTGCTCCGTTCATTCAGTTTGGTCATTGCGTGCACAAGGCTATGAAACTATTATTATCAATAATAACCCTGAAACTGTTTCCACAGACTTTGATACTGCAGACAGACTGTATTTTGAACCGCTGCAAGCAGAAGATGTATTAAATATTATAGAAAAAGAAAAACCTCTTGGTGTAATTGTTCAATTTGGTGGGCAAACAGCCATTAATTTAGCTGCACCGCTTAAGCAAGCCGGCATACCCATTATTGGCACCAGTGTAGAAAATATAGACCGTGCTGAAGACAGAGACCGTTTTGATGCACTACTACAGGAATTACAAATTCCACGCCCACTAGGCCGTACTGTTACTTCTGCAGCACAAGCTATTCCGGCAGCTCAGGAGATTGGATATCCCGTCGTTGTACGCCCCTCATATGTTTTAGGCGGCCGGGCGATGGAGATTGTCTACAATGATCAGGAACTGACAGAATATATGCAGAATGCAGTACGTGTTTCTCCCCATCATCCTGTCTTAGTCGATAAATACCTTCAAGGCAAAGAATTAGAGGTAGATGCTATTTCCGACGGGCAGACAGTGCTTATACCTGGCATTATGGAGCACATCGAAAGAGCGGGAGTACACTCCGGGGACAGTATCGCAGTTTATCCCGCCCAGTCCCTTTCCAATGCACATTGCCAACAATTGGCGGACTATACAATCCGCTTGGCACGTGCTTTACAAATCAAGGGAATTATTAATATACAATATGTATTGTACCAAAATCAACTTT
>JAAZJT010000043.1 GCA_012800215.1 Bacillota bacterium
AGCCTGCCTTGAGTGGTAGCGGTGGAGGCGAATGGAGGAAACCGTTGCTGCAAAAGAGGATAGAAAGTGGTCCCACGTTGTCGAGGAAAACTCCTAGACTGTTCTGGGCGGAGACTCGTCAGGGATTAAAGTATGGTCTTAGTGGTAATCCAGCCTCATTGTTGGTAACACAATGAAATTAGTCTTAATTGGAAACTACCAAGGACGGCGACGCCTTGGTGACTAATTGGGAAAACCTGCTGGACCTGAAGCCGTAACGTTTACTTGACGGGTTGCTCACCTACGGCATAATGGTATATAATGTTATAAGCTTCGACCGCTAGGTCAGACAGGTTAAAGAGTTTGCATGCAAACTCTTTTTTGTAATTTTTACCGACTACGAGGTGTAAATAATGGGGCAGAATACAGATAAGAATAGCAGCCCAATGCGCTGGGGCGTGACTATTACGATCTGGACATTTATCCTTTCTGTACTGGTAAGCCTTGTTTCACAAACCATTTTTAACAGCGTGCAATCTTTTATTGTGGCACTATGCGTACTTCTAATTATCGTCATAACCGGTATACTATTTGATATGATTGGCATTGCTGCTGCTGCCGCTGATGAAGTGCCAATTTTAGCTAAAGCTGCTAAAAAAACTCCGGGTGCGCGCGAAGCGTTGTATATTATCCGCAATGCAGATCGCTTTTCGAATTTTTGTAACGATGTGGTGGGTGATATTTCCGGCATTGTCAGCGGTGTTTTAAGTGCGCTGCTGGTACTGCGCTTGTTTGGCAGCAATTTTATTGCGCAGAATCCTACAGTAAGCATTGTTGCTACCGGTTTTGTCTCCGCAGTTACTGTGGGTGGCAAAGCACTGGGAAAAACGGTTGCTATCACCCATGCAGCGGAAATAGTATTATTATTTGCAAGGTTTCTAACTAAAATTGAAGCAGTCTTGCCCGGGAAGGTATTTTTTCGTAATGCCCTTCCGCCGAAGCGAAAGTGAGGTACTACAGTATGGGTGAGTTGTTGTCAGCCATCAATGAACCGGCTGATCTGAGAAAGTTAAGCACTAAAGAATTGGCAGAACTGGCAGCTGAGATTCGTGCTTTTCTGCTGGAAAAGGTTTCCCGCACAGGAGGGCATTTAGCTCCTAATCTCGGTGTGGTAGAACTAACTATAGCATTACATACAGTTTTTAATAGCCCCCATGATGAAATTATTTGGGATGTTGGACATCAAAGTTATGTTCATAAGATATTAACCGGTAGGCGTGATCTCTTTGATTCGCTACGTCAATACGGTGGCATAAGTGGTTTCCCCAAACTAAGGGAAAGTGAACATGATGTTTTTCAAACGGGGCACAGTTCAACTTCTATTTCCGCAGCTCTGGGATTAGCTAAAGCACGTGATTTATGCGGTGGTCAATATCACGTGTTGGCAGTGATTGGTGACGGGTCCATGGGCGGCGGTATGGCTTTTGAAGCTTTAAATCATGCCGGTGATATGCGTACTAATTTAATTGTGATATTAAATGATAATGAAATGTCTATCTCCCATAATGTGGGTGGATTAGCCGCGTATTTAGGCCGAATTCGTACAGATCCAAAATACTTTCGTCTGAAGGAAGATGTGCAGGAACTAATGCGTAAAATACCTGCCATTGGTGGCAAGGTAATCAAGTCTGTTGACCGCTTTAAAGATGCAGTGAAGGCTTTAATTGTCCCCGGCATGCTGTTTGAAGAGTTGGGCTTAACATATCTTGGACCGGTAAATGGTCATAATTTAGAGGCGCTGCTTCCTGTTTTGCGCAGTGCTAAGCAGGTTAAAGGTCCGGTTTTGGTGCACGTAATTACCAAGAAGGGTAAAGGTTTTGCTTTTGCCGAGGATAACCCTGACTTTTATCATGGGATTGGCCCTTTTGAACTTAATTCGCCCCCTGAACATAGCAAAAGAGGCGCCATACCCACTTATACTGATGTTTTTAGTGATACTATTATCGATCTGGCTGCTAAAAACAAAAAAATAGTGGCTATTACTGCAGCCATGGCCACGGGAACCGGTTTAGATTTATTTGCCGAGCATTTCCCACTGCGTTTTTTTGATGTGGGCATTGCTGAACAACATGCTGTAACATTTGCTGCCGGCATGGCAAGAAAAGGCCTTCGGCCTGTGGTGGCAATTTATTCAACCTTTTTGCAGCGGGCTTATGATCAAATAGTACATGATGTTTGTCTGCAGAATCTGCCAGTGTTATTTGCTGTAGACAGAGCAGGCGTGGTGGGGGAAGATGGCGAAACGCACCATGGTGTATTTGATCTTTCTTTTTTAAGGCATATGCCGCAAATGTCAATTATCTGCCCCAGGGATGAAAACTATTTGCAGCATGCCCTGGTGACAGGAATTGAACATGCAGGGCCCGTTGCTGTACGTTATCCACGGGGCAAAGGCCTGGGTGTAAAGAGAGAAAAGCCGCACAGCTTACCTTGGGGCCGTGGAGAAATATTAAGGCCGGGACGCGATGTTATTATTCTGGCCGTTGGTACCATGGTGGCAGTTGCGATGACAGCCGCAGACAGTTTAGAGAAAAGGGGCTTGTCTGTAGGTGTGATTGATCCGGTTTTTGTTAAACCTTTAGATAATGAATTAATTAGCCGGGCAGCCTTAACAGCCCGCTATGGGCTGGTAACATTGGAGGAAAATGCTCAGGCTGGTGGTTTTGGTGCAGCAGTACTCGAATATCTGGCAGCAAATGATTTCTACCAGCTGCCGGTCAAATGCTTGGGCATACCGGATAATTTCGTACAGCATGGAGCACGCCCACTGTTACTAAATGAGCTGGGATTAACACCTGAAAATGTTGCAGCCGTATGCTTAGAGCTGGCAGATAAGGGAAGGAAAGCTTTACCATGGGCACAGAGCGGAAACGACTAGATTTAATGCTTGTGGAGCGCGGTCTGTTCGTAAGCCGATCTGCTGCACGGGCGGCTGTAATGGCAGGCTTAGTTATGGTAGACGGAAAAAAGACAGATAAGCCCGGCACTCAAGTTTTAAGCGATGCCACAATTACTGTTACAGAATTGCCACGTTATGTATCACGTGGAGGCTTGAAACTGGAAAAAGCTTTAAAAGTTTTTGGCATTGACTTGCAGGGCTGTGTGGCTATGGATGTAGGAGCATCAACCGGCGGTTTTACAGATTGCATGCTGCAAAATGGTGCAGCTAAAGTTTACAGTATCGATGTGGGGTATGGACAACTAGATTGGCGGTTACGTCAGGACAGCCGTGTTGTTGTCTTAGAAAGGACTAATATCCGCCATCTTCAGCCTGCTTTGATTACAGAAACTGTACAGTTTGCCAGTGTTGATGTTTCTTTTATTTCACTAGCTTTAGTGCTGCCTGTTTTAAAAAAATTACAGATCCCCGAAGTAGTAGCACTGGTTAAACCGCAATTTGAGGTGGGCAAAGGACGTGTAGGTAAAAAGGGTGTGGTTCGGGATCCTGCTGAACATCTAGCAGTATTGGAAAAAATAGCCGGAGTTGCTGCAGAATTAGGATATATTGTGGCTGGAGTGGATTTTTCCCCCATTCGTGGCCCGGAAGGTAATATAGAATATTTGCTGCACCTGCTGGCTGCAAGTACCTCTAAAGCAGTTGATGTAAAAGCTATGCTTGCAACAGTGGAAGCAGCGCATCAGACTTTAACGGAAAAAAGGAAACCTGCCAATTCTGACGAATAAGTAGTCTAGGCAGGTGGAAGGGATGGAAAAAAAAGACTGGATAATATTAGGCTTACTTGTCTTAATTTTTTCAATACGATGGTTGACAACTCGGACTAGCAGAATTACGGGGAAAAAACCAGGAAAAAGTCAGGGCAAGGCTGTACAGATCCTAGAAGATGCGGGATATGAAATAATAACTGCAAAGCCAACCCTGGCGGTTAAAATGGAGATAGATGAGCAACAACATATTTTTGATTTAAAAAATGACTTTTTGGTAAAACGTGATGGCAAACGCTATCTTGTACATATCAGGCGTGATACTAAACCAGTACGTCTGCAGTCTAAATTGTGGCGCAGCAGTTTGCTGCGTGATGTCCTGGCTTTCCGGGTTAATGGTATGCTCATACTACATTTGGAGAAGGGAACGCTACAGGAAGTGCGTTTTCGCATCTGACAGGAGTGAAGGAATGAAAGCATTAGGAATTGTTCCTAACTGGAAAAAACACGAACAGGCTA
>JAAZJT010000044.1 GCA_012800215.1 Bacillota bacterium
CGGCATTCGGGAACGCTTGGAAATGACATTTATCCCCAAATCCTTGCGCGGGGTACCCATCGCTCTGATTACAGCCGGTATCCTGTCCTTGGCTTTTATGGGCTTTCAAGGCATTATATAGGAGGCATAAATATATAGATGAGCATATCTGCAGTAATAAGCTTGGGCAGCTTAGGCTTTCTGTTTGGCTGTATTTTAGCCTACGCTGGACAAAAGTTTGAGGTAGAGGTTGACCCGAGAATAGAAAAAATTAAGGCATGTTTAATTGGTGCCAACTGTGGTGCCTGCGGCTATGGCAGCTGTGCTCAGTTTGCCGAAGCAGTGGTGGCGGGAGAGGCACCATCTACGGGTTGTAGGCCTGGACGGGCTAAAGTTGCAGAAAAAATTGCAGAGATTATGGCAGCACAAAAAGAAGAAGGCTAGGAATAAAAAGAAATACCGAGCTTATGGGATATGCTTAAGCTGATGAGTAAAAGTAAACTTAGCGAAAGTTAATATGTTGCGAAGTACCATAGTATAGCATAACGGTGCAGTAGTTAATTTGCTGCACCGTTTTTTGTTTTGCAGGTACCAAATGGCATTAAATCAATTATGTGAGTGTTGACAGTATTTTAGAACTCAGTGTAAACTATAGTTAAATACATGTATATGCAGGGCTGTCCTTTGTGCTCTTGTGAAAAATTCCCTTTATAAGTCCCTCCGAAGGAGGAGTTGCTAAAATTGCCTGGGAAAATATTAACAAGGGCAGGATTCTGCCGTAATATCCGCGAATTATGTCTATGCTTCATAATTTTTTGTTTTCAATTCTTTGAATAAGAGGTGAATTAAGTATATGACCCTAAAAACCTTTAAGGGAGGCGTACATCCGGGGGACTATAAAAGTGCAACGGAAGGGAAGCCTTCAGTGGCTGCCAAACCTCCCGCAGTAGCGATGATTCCATTATCACAGCATAGTGGTGCACCCTGCGAGCCTTTAGTGGCAGTAGGTGATCTAGTAAAAAAAGGACAAAAAATAGGTGATAGTGATGCCAGTATTTCAGCACCTGTTCATGCCAGCATTTCCGGTAAAGTTATAAAAATAGGAACATGCAGATCCAGCCAGGGACGGACTGTTAATGCTGTGTTCATTGAAAATGATTTTCAGGAAACATGGCATGAAGATGTGAAGCCCAATCCTAATTGGGAGCAATTGAGCGCTGAGGAAATTGTCAAAATTGTGCGGGAAGCAGGTATTGTGGGTATGGGCGGCGCAGCTTTTCCCACTCACTATAAATTGGTACCACCCGCAGATGAGCCTATAAAATACGTTATAGTTAACGGCGCAGAATGTGAACCATATCTAACATGTGACCATCGTGTTATGCTGGAACGCCCAGATGATTTGGTCCTTGGTGTAAAACTGGTGATGAAGGCTGTAAAGGCAGAAAAGGCTTTAATAGGCATTGAGGACAATAAGCCGGATGCTATTGCAGCTGTTACCAAAGCAGCGGCTAACGAACCTAATATTGAAGTTCATGCTTTGCATACTAAATATCCTCAAGGGTCAGGCAAACAATTAAACACCGTGCTTACGGGCATGGAAGTGCCTTCTGGTTGCCAATCTTCTGCTGTGGGCTGCCTTGTGCAAAATGTAACAACTTGTATTGCTGTGGCGGACGCAGTCTGTTTTGGTGTGCCTTCGATTGAGAGAATTGTCACAATCACCGGTTCCGGCATTAAAGAACCAAAAAATCTTTTGGTGCGTGTGGGAACGCCCATAGAAGAGTTAATAGAAGAGTGCGGCGGTTTTACAGATGATGTGCGCAAATTGATTTTGGGTGGCCCCATGATGGGCCCGGCACTGCCTGGTCCGGAGGATCTGCCGGTGACCAAAGGAACTTGTGGTATTTTATGCATGACTGAAGCGGAAGTAAAAGAGTATGAAATTCAGCCCTGTATTAAGTGCGGCAAGTGTGTTGAAGTCTGCCCCATGAATCTAATGCCTCTATTTTTAGCCTCTGCAGTGGAACACAATATGTACGATAAAGCTGAAGCTTATCATGCCGTAGACTGTATTGAGTGCGGCTGTTGTTCCTATATTTGCCCTGCTAAACGGCCCCTTACCCAGTGGATTGGAATGGCTAAAGCCGAAATTAAAGCAGCAAAAAGGCGTGCCGCAGCGGCAAAATAGGTAAAGGAGGAGGAACATAATGGAGAGAAAATTTGTCGTCTCATCCTCACCACACTTAAGAACCGATGAAACCATAAAAAGTGTGATGATAGATGTATTAGTAGCTTTAACTCCGGCAGCGATTGCCGCTGTAATCTTTTTTGGCTATCGCGCCTTAATTACCATGGTAATAACAACATTTTCTGCCATGCTGACAGAAGCAATTATTTTGCGTAATAAGAATATTTTTGGCGATGGCAGTGCTGCCGTGACGGGATTATTGTTAGCCATGACTCTGCCTCCGGCGCCGCCCTGGTGGTTATGTGTAGTAGGTGCCGTGGTAGCCATAGTCCTTGGTAAACAAGTATATGGCGGCATTGGCAGCAATATTTTTAACCCGGCATTAGTAGCCCGGGCAGTACTAATGGTATCTTGGGCAGGACATATGACTTCCTGGATCAGTCCTGTTGATTTAACTTCCACCGCTACCCCTTTGGTTTCCTCAAATGCACCGGGTTTTCTGCAGCTGTTTACCGGAGCCACAGGGGGCTGTTTAGGAGAAACAAGCGCTTTTGCCCTGCTGTTTGGTGCAGTATGGCTCTTTTACAAAGGCCATATTAACTGGCGCATTCCCGGCGGTTATCTGGGCGTAGTCTTTCTGCTGGGTCTGGCGCTGGATGGCGGCCTTACAGGGGGCTTGTTCCATATACTCTCAGGGGGCGTTATGCTTGGAGCGCTTTTTATGGCTACCGACATGGTAACATCTCCTGTAACGACACGGGGTCAGCTTTTCTTTGGTATTGGCTGTGGCTTAATAACCATGTTAATACGTTTTTACGGCAACTATCCGGAAGGTGTAACTTATGCCATTCTGTTAATGAATGCCCTAACCCCGTTAATTGATAACCTGACACTACCCAGGAAGTACGGGGAGGTGGCTAAATAATGAAAGAAATACTACGTTTAGGTTTAATATTAATGTTAATCTGTGCCCTATCAGCAGGCATGCTCTCCTATACACATAAGGTAACCTCAGAGATTATAGAAGAGCGGATTGCGGCCGAAAAAATAGCTTTAATGCAAGAGCTGTTTCCTGAAGTAGAAACAACAGAAGATAAAGAAGTAGACGGCCGCACGGCTACAGTTGGCTATGACCAAAACGGCAAAGTGGCAGGGATTTTAGCAGAAGGAAAAACCACCGGTTATGGCGGTGATATACGCTTTAACCTGGCTATTGACGGCACAGGTAAATTAGTTGACTTAAATATTATCTCCCACTCTGAAACGGCAGGTCTTGGTTCGAAAATTGAAGAAGAATCCTACCGTGCGCAATATAGAGGGAAAACAGTTAACGACTCCTTTGATGTAGATAATATTTCCGGTGCCACCATTACCAGTGTGGCCATGGAAATGGGTATAGAAAGTGAAATGAAAGAAATCATTGCCCGCTTTGGTGAAGGCTTTGCAGCGCCGGCACCATCTGTGGATATTACACAGCTGGCTGACGGCACCTATGAAGGCAGCGGCGAAGGCTTAAAGTCCACCATTACAGTCGAAGTAACAGTAGAAGGCGGTAAGATTACTGCTGTAGAAGTAGTCTCCGGCAATGACACAGAAGAATACTTTGCCAAAGCTAAAAAAGAAGTACCGCAGCGGATAGTGGACGAACAAAAAATTGATGTAGATGCAGCCAGCGGCGCTACCATCAGCAGTAAGGGTATTAAGGATGCAGTCCTGGATGCACTGCAGAAGCCGCCTGTACTAAAACTGTCGGAGATACCTGACGGTACTTATACAGGTGAAGGCGAGGGCTTAAAGTCCACCATTACAGTAGAAGTAACGGTTGAAGGCGGTAAAATCACTTCTGTAGAAGTAGTTTCCGGCAATGACACAGAAGAATACTTTGCTAAAGCTAAAAAAGAAGTGCCGCAGCGGATAGTGGACGAACAAAAAATTGATGTAGATGCAGCCAGCGGCGCTACAATAAGCAGTAACGGCATAAAGGAAGCAGTGCTTAATGCACTGCAGCAATAACGGGGGGTGAAAAAGTCAATGAGTGTAATGAAAGAACTGACTAAAGGTTTATTCAGAGAAAACCCGACCTTCCGTTTAGTGCTGGGGATGTGTCCGACACTTGCGGTAACCACACTGGCTGCTAATGGCTTAGGGATGGGTCTTTCCACAGCTGCTGTACTGGCAGCTTCCAACATGGTAATTTCACTTCTGCGCAACCTAATTCCCAGTAAAATACGCATTCCGGCTTATATTATAATTATTGCTACTTTTGTCACGATGGTTGATATGCTTCTCAATGCCTTTCAACCGCAACTGCACTCCCAACTGGGCATTTTCATTCCGCTGATTGTGGTGAACTGTATTATTTTAGGTCGTGCCGAAGCCTTTGCTTCCAAGCATGGAGTCATTGACTCCATAGCAGACGGCCTGGGCATGGGGTTAGGTTTTACCCTGTCGCTGACAGTATTGGGGGCTATACGTGAACTTTTGGGCAACGGCACACTTTTTGGTGTCAATATCTTAGGTGCAGCCTATGAGCCATTTCAAGTATTAACTTCACCACCGGGAGCATTTTTCGCTCTGGGCTTACTAATGGCACTAATGAACTTACTGTCCAAGAAATATAAACTGGAATAAGAGGAGGGTGTAGATAATGACGAGTATACTGACAATTTTCTTTGGAGCTATATTCATCAATAACTTTGTGCTGACAAGATTTCTCGGGATCTGCCCCTTCCTCGGTGTTTCCAAGAAAGTAGAAACATCTCTAGGTATGGGGATGGCAGTAACTTTTGTCATGGGCATAGCTTCACTGGTAACCTGGCTGTTAAACGAGTATATCTTAGTAAATTACGGTCTTGAATATCTGCGTACCATAGTATTTATTCTTGTCATAGCTGCTTTGGTCCAGTTTGTGGAAATGTTTATCCGGAAAGCAAGCCCGGTTCTTTACCAGGCACTTGGTATTTTTCTGCCGCTGATTACTACCAACTGTGCAGTACTGGGTGTAGCTCTGTTAAATATTCAGTTAGAGTATAATCTGTTAGAATCTGTAGTTTTTGGTGTGGCAGCAGCGCTTGGTTTTACTTTGGCACTTGTCATAATGGCCGGCATTCGGGAACGCTTGGAAATGACATTTATCCCCAAATCCTTGCGCGGGGTACCCATCGCTCTGATTACAGCCGGTATCCTGTCCTTGGCTTTTATGGGCTTTCAAGGCATTATATAGGAGGCA
>JAAZJT010000001.1 GCA_012800215.1 Bacillota bacterium
AGCCCCGGCTGAATATTACCAGCAGAGTATTCTACAAAATGTTGCCTAACCGTGTTGACAAAATGGGGGGCAGTACAGCTCACTCTTGCATAACCGATAAGCATAGGCACCACCTCCGTACAGATAGAGTATCATAAAGGTGCAGCTTGGCCAATATTTATCCTTTGATTTTGAAACCAATTTTGAAACTATTTTTAACCGCTTTTTGTGATATTTTTTATTGCCCGAAGATTAGTACCATAAACGACCGTTTATGAAACAGCTATACAAATGAGGCAAATTAAATGATACAATTTGTATTAATATCAAAGATTTTGGTGTTTATCCAGCGGTGATGTAAATGGATAGATTAACAAGGGAACAAAGAAGAAAAAATATGCAAGCTGTCAAGAATAAGGATAGCGAAATAGAATTACTCTTAAGACGGAAATTATGGAATCTCGGCATCCGATACAGGAAAAATTACAGTAAACTGCCTGGTAAACCTGATATTGTAATAACAAAATACAAGATAGCTATATTTGCAGATAGTGAATTCTGGCATGGATATGATTGGGAAAACAAGAAAAACGAAATTAAGTCCAATCGAGATTTTTGGATAAAAAAAATAGAAGGAAACATGAAAAGAGACATAGAAGTAACAAAACAATTGGAGTCAGAAGGCTGGATTGTATTGCGATTTTGGGGCAAACAAATTAAGAAGGATTTAGAAGGCTGTATAGATATAATTCAAGACGCGATTAGGAGGAGAGTGCAGATTAATGAAATGTAAATACTCTGAAATAATGAAAACAATAATCTCTAAATTCGATGAAGAAACCAATTATAAACTCGCTGTTATAACTCATTACATACAAACACATGAACTTGATGTTTCAAAATACTATAGGGATAAAGCTTTAAAATACCTTCAGGATGAAGACCTCATAAACTTGTTAAGTAATATTGAATGGGATATACCGTTCCCTCCGACAAAGAAGCCAATGTTTACTTTTATAGATTTATTTGCAGGTATTGGCGGGATGAGAATCGCATTTCAGAATTTAGGCGGAAAATGTGTATTCTCGAGCGAGTGGGATCGACACGCTCAAATTACTTATGAAAGTAACTTCGGTGAAATCCCTTTTGGCGATATAACCAAAATAAATGAAAAAGATATTCCAGAACATGACATTTTAGTTGCGGGCTTCCCTTGCCAGGCATTTTCAATCGCAGGGCGTCGTGGAGGTTTCGAGGATACAAGGGGCACATTATTTTTTGATGTTGCCAGAATTCTTAAAGAGAAACAACCAAAGGCGTTCTTTTTAGAGAACGTGAAAGGCTTGGCAAATCATGATAGAGGAAAAACCTTGAAAGTAATTCTAAATACTCTTCGTGATGATCTGAACTATTATGTTCCCGATCCGCAAATAGTCAATGCGAAGGATTTTGGTGTGCCACAAAACAGGGAAAGAATATTTATTGTAGGATTCAGAAAAGACATAGGAGTTACAAATTTTAAGTATCCAGAACCTATCAAGAAAGAGGTTTGCGTTAAGGATATTTTAGAAGAGCGGCCTGTATCAGCAAAATATTATCTTTCTACCAGATATCTAGAAACTTTAATTGAACATAAAAAGCGACATGAGTCAAAAGGTAATGGATTTGGATATGAAATTATTCCTCCAGACGGAATCGCAAATGCAATTGTTGTAGGTGGTATGGGCAGGGAAAGAAACCTAATTATAGATAAAAGATTAACCGATTTCACTCCTGTAACTAATATTAAAGGCGAGGTAAATAAAGAAGGTATAAGAAGGATGACTCCCAGGGAATGGGCCAGATTACAAGGATTCCCCGACAGTTTCATAATAAAAGTATCTGACGCACAAGCCTATAAACAATTTGGCAACTCCGTAGCCATACCTGCGATACAGGCAACGGCAAATGAGGTCATAAAATTAGTGTTTGGGGAGGTGAAAAAAGAATGATAACAGGTAACAAAGGTGAATGGAGCGAGATATATACATTTTTGAAATTACTTGCTGACGGTAGACTCTATGCTGCGGATGCCGAACTTAACAAAATACAGGACATATACTATCCGATAATCAAGATTTTGCGTAATGAAATCGACGGTAATTGGGAGTATTTAAGAAACGGTGATATTAAAGTTGTTGATGGGAGTAACGGTCAGATTTTACATAGAATACCTATAGCAGATTTTGCTCAACACGCCGACATACTTTTAAATAAAATAAGGAATTCGACAGGTGCTTTTCCTGTACCAGAAACTGAACCTTTCTTACAAAGTATTAATTGTACCTCCATAAAAGCTTCATCTAGAGATAAATCAGATATTACTCTGGTTGTGCATGATCTACAAACTGGATTTAATCCTACTCTTAATTTTAGTATTAAATCTAAACTCGGAGGAGCATCCACTTTACTTAATGCTAGTGGTGCAACCAATTTTGTGTATAAAATCACTGGACTTTC
>JAAZJT010000045.1 GCA_012800215.1 Bacillota bacterium
CCTTCATATTTGTAAAGTAATGTACTATAATTATTTTTTTCATAGTATTCGGCAGCTTGGTCATTAACTATTAGATGTTCCATGTAAGCATCTTCACTATCAATACCAGCAGTAGACCATTCTGATAGCTTTTCTAAAGCAATTTCGTTACCGATGCTGTTTTGGTATGTGCATAAATAGTAACTGCTTTTGTTTTCAAAGAAAAAATTTTTATTGTAGTTCTCTGGCAGATAGGAAGGCAACACTTTACCCAGCACTTCAGTATTAGTTTTAATTTCATCTTCTATTGAAATTTTAGTATATTGTCCCAGCTTTTTATTAATAAAGTTAAGGAAATTAACCCGCAGGGCATCCACATTCATTATTGTCACAAATGAGATAGATAGAAAAATCAACATTCCTGCCGCAATTTTAAGTGCAGAGCGCTTCATGCGAGCGATTTTTTCCTTGCGTTTCTGCTGCGCAAACAATTCCTGCATCTTTTGTTCGAATGATGCCGAGAAAGTATATTCCTTTGCAAGTTCTTCTTCTTTGGGCCATTTAGTTTCCTCGATATTACTTGCAACGGCATACTTAATAATTTCATCAAGGATTCGTTCATTGAGTGTATTTTTGTTCATAACTTATACCTCGCTTTACCAACCTTGCAGCTAATATTTTTCTTGCTCGATGGAGCCTGACGCGAACGTTTTCTTCTGATATAAGCAAAAGATTTGCGATCTCTTTATTTGTGTAACAATAAAAATATTTTAATGTGAGAACATTTGTATATTTTGGGCTCATGGTTTGGAGAGTATTCTTTATCATATCAACACTTTCACTGGTGACAATTAGTTCTAGTGGTGTAGGATTATTGTCTACTGCTTCTACTATTTGGTCTTCAAGAAAATATACATCTTTGTGTTTATTATTGCGGCTATAAAGATTAAATGCAGTGCTCCTAACAACTATAACCATAAAAGCCCTCGTTTTGTTACAAATAATTTCATCAATTTGATAATTATTTTCTGCCAGCTTTAAAAAAGCTGCGTGGACAGCATCTTCCGCTAAGTTATGATCCTTTAGGATGCCATAGGCAACGTGGTACATTAGGTGCCGGTATTGGCTATACAGTTCTTCTAATAATCTACTTTTTTTCATAGCCCCCTCCTATAATCTAAAGGTCTTGTCCTAAATATTCCTTATATCTAATTTATCACATTAATCCGGCAATTTTTGTCATAATGTGTCGCAATTAGCAGTTAAGCTGCTTAATATTATGAAGATAGTTTCAATAGTGCTCTTTAATTATTTCAAAAAGATTCTTCACTACGTTAAGAATGAAAAAACAGCAAGTCCACTGGGTTTGCTGTTTAGAAATTCCTATGGATGCAATGTCGATCCTCTAGGTATGCTCTTTGGCGCTGATTGTGGTAACAAACTATACCAAGTGGGTTATCATTTTTATAATTTGCCGCTGCGGTTAATAGCCACCAGCAGCCAGATGGCCATGCCTGCTGCGATAACGAAGCCAATTTCAATAATGGGCAGCCGCCAAAGAATAACATTTTCACCGGCAATGGAAGTTACCATCCCCGCACCAATTATTAAAGCAGCCATAATAATGCTAAAGGACAATAAAACAATGCTAAAAGTAAGGCGGTTTGCCAAACGGTCAAAATGCTGAATAGTTTTTTCCCAGTCAGGATAATGCAGTTGAAAGGGCAGCCCTTCCGTATCTAAACGATCCAGGAGGTCATTGAGACGCCGTGGCAGTGAAAATAAAAAATCAGTTGTTTCTAAAAAGTGCTCAGTTACTACATTTTTGATGGCATCGTAGGAAAAGCGGTCACGTGCTAATCGCCCGGCATAGGGGCGTAATAATTCAATCAACTTAATGTCTGCATTTAGATCTTCAATGACACCTTCCAGCGTCATGATGGTTTTGCCCAGTAAAGTAAATTCGGCCGGGATACGGATGTGATACTGGTAAGTGAGGGAAAAAATTTCTGCCACTGCTTTGCCGAGATTAATTTTGCGCAAAGCTGCGTCGAGATATTTATCTAGCAAACGTTCCACGTCTCGTCGCAGTGCTTTGCGATCCAGATGGTGGGATAATACACCCATATCCTGCAGTGCACGTACCAGCTGCCGTGGGTTTTGAGTAACAATTCCTAATAAAAAAAGAATAAACTGCCTTTTGCGTTCTCCTTTGAGGCGCCCCACTATACCAAAATCCATAAATATTAAACTGCCATCAGCAGCCACTGCCATATTGCCCGGGTGGGGGTCAGCATGGAATAAGCCGTGATCAAAGATTTGTGTATACATTGCATCAACGAGGCGGTGTATAATCTTTGAGGGATTATGTCCTGCTTGACGCAACTTTTCAGGGGCATTTAACTTAGTACCTGCCACATATTCCATGGTTAAAACGGCAGATGTGGTTTGCTCCCAGTATATTTTAGGGATAATAACATCCTGATTGTGTTGAAAGTTATGGCGCATCTGTGCCGCATTTTCCGCTTCCAGTAAATAGTCAAGTTCTTCTTCAATAGAACGCTGCAGTTCCAGGGCAATGTCGCTTAAGTGGTACATTCTGCCCCAAGTGGTGCGCTTTTCTGCCAAACGAGAAATGTTTAAAAGTATTTCCAAATCCATTTGCATCTGTTCAATAATATGGGGTCGGCGCACCTTAACTACCACTTCTGCTCCGTTGTGGAGGCGAGCGCGGTGCACCTGGCCAATGGAAGCCGCTGCTAACGGCTCCGGGTCAAACTCAGAATATATCTCTTCCAAAGATTGAGCCAACTCCTGTGTAATGATGGAACTAACTTCCGTGAAGGAAAAGGAAGGGACACGGTCCTGCAGATGTGAGAGCTGATCCAGAATATCACGCGGTAATAAATCTGGACGGGTTGATAATAGCTGTCCCAGTTTAATAAAGGTTGGCCCCAAATCCTGTAATAACATACGCAAACGCTGTGCGCGGGAATACTGGAGGATATCTGCCTCCGATTCATGAGCACGGCGCACGGAAGGGAGCAAATGTGCCAACCCAAGTTGAGTGACAAAATGTCCAAAACCATGCCGAACCACACTGTTGACAATTTGACGATAACGTTTAAAATGACGGTATTTTGGCATTTTTAGCCACCTCCCGTAGTTTTATTATCCTTATTGGTCTGATCATTACAGCCGTTTTAATGGCTCTAAAGGTTAAAGGCGCAATTTTAATTGGTATCTTAATTTCGACTATTATTGGCATGTTTAACGGAGTTACCCAAGTGCCGCAATCTTTGAGCGATTTGGTTGGTGCTCCAGCCAGCTTATCCCCAATTCTTTTTAAACTCGATTTCACTGGTGCGATTAATTTAGGCATTATGGTTATTTTCTCTCTAGTTTTTGTGGACATGTTTGACACCTTAGGCACTTTAATGGGTACTAGCGCCCGTGCTGGTTTCTTAGATAAAGATGGTCGTTTGCCGCAAATTAAAGGTGCCATGATTGTGGATGCTATTGGTACCATGCTTGGTGCGTTTTTAGGTACCAGTACTGTTACCACCTATGTAGAATCTTCTGCTGGTATTTCCGAAGGCGGCAAAACAGGTCTTACTGCTGTAACTACCGGTGTACTCTTTTTGTTAGCACTCTTCTTTACCCCACTTGCTTTAATTGTACCTGGTGCCGCCACTGCCCCGGCACTAATCATTGTGGGTGTTTTAATGATGGGTGCTGTCATGGATATTGATTTTAATGACTTTACAGAAGCATTTCCGGCATTTTTGGCAATTGCTATTATGCCGTTTTCCTACTCCATTGCTAGTGGGATTTCCGCCGGTTTCATTGCTTATCCGCTGATGAAAGTGGCTGCCGGTCGAGCCAAAGAGGTGCACTGGTTTAGCTATATTCTCTTTGCAATATCTTTGGCATGTCACCGCCGGGGTATAATTGACCCATAGCGCCGGACAGAAATTGACCCACACCAAACCAAACGGTTACCATAAAAGTGTGACGAAAACTTTTATGGGGGTGACCGTATGATAAGGAGTGGGACA
>JAAZJT010000046.1 GCA_012800215.1 Bacillota bacterium
CCCAGAATTTCTTGAAGATTACCTTCCTTGGAGTCAGGATGTTCAGCAAAGTTGTAAGTAGAAGAGCAAAAACTCAGTTTACACTGGTTTTTGCTTTTTTTATACACTATCTTACTAGACGCTTACGCTGCACAAGTGACTCGTAAGGCAAAAATTTAAAAATTAAACAAATAAAAAGGCAAAGCTCCGGATGCTCCGGAGCTTTGCCTTATAGTCATATTTCCTTGTCTATATTTCTTTATTAAGCCTGGGATCTAGTGTATCTCTTAATGCATCACCAAAAAGATTAAAAGCTAATACTATTATCATCATTGCTATACCAGGTGCCATAGTGATCCAAGGTGCCTGTAAAATATATGCCCTTCCTGAACTCATAATGGATCCCCAGCTGGGCGTAGGAGGCGGAACACCTAAGCCTAAAAAACTTAAAGTCGACTCTACAATAATTGCTTTCGGAATTTCCAATGTAGACATGACAATAATGGGGGCAATGGCATTTGGCAAAATATGTTTAAAAATAATCCTTAAATTGCTCGAGCCTAGCGCTTTGGCCGCCTCGACAAATTCCCATTCTTTTAAGGTCAGCACCTGTCCCCTAATTAGTCGAGCATAACCTGCCCAACTGACCATCGAGATAACAATAATTAAATTAATCAGGCTTGGTCCCAAAGATGCCACTACAGCAATTGCCAGCAAACTAATGGGAAAAGACCAGACAATATCAATAAACCCGGAGATTATCTGATCTACTACCCCTCCATAGTAACCGGCCAAGGCTCCCAAAACAGTACCGATAATTACTGAGATGGCTACAGAAAGAAAGCCTACTTGCAGTGATATACGTGCACCGTATAAAACTCTGCTATAAATATCCCGGCCAAACTCATCAGTACCCAAAATATTCTTTGCATTGGGTGCTTGCATCATTTCCGGCAGATTTTGTTCATCGTAAGGATAAGGGGCAATCCAGGGAGCGAAGATTGCACACAACAAAAAGGCAACTATAATTATTACCGCAAATATTGCCGCCTTATTGCTAAAAAACAGTTGCAAAAATGTTATTTTTTTATGGTCAACAGCCATTAAAGTATCTTCTTGATATTCCACAATGTCACCCTTTTTAATAGACTAGTATTTAATTCTAGGATCCACCCATGCATACAAAAGATCTGCAATCATATTGCCAAGCATAATGGAGATGACAAGAATTAACATAGACCCCTGGACAATAGGATAGTCTCGCGCATAGATGGCATCAACCATTAATCTACCAATGCCGGGTATGCTATAAACAATTTCCATCACTGCAGAACCACCAAAAATCCAGCCTATTCTCATACCTAAAAGGGTAATAATCGGCAGCAATGCATTTTTAAAAGCATGCTTTATGATGACAATGGTTTCCCTTAAACCTTTTGCCCTCGCTGTCCTGATATAGTCTTGCCGAATTACTTCCAGCATACTGGATCTAACCATACGTGCCGTCACCGCGGCATCTGTTAAGCCGATTGTTGCCACAGGTAAAACAAAATGCCGCCAAGTTTGATAGCCGGAAGTGGGAAACCAACCAAACCTATATGCAAAAAAATAGAGAAGGATTAAACCGAACCAGAAAGTAGGCATGGAAATACCCAGCAGGGAAAATGACATAGATAGGTAATCTGCCGCCGTATTCCTTTTCACTGCAGCAATAATTCCCGCCGGAACAGCAATGCTAAAAGAAAGTAACAATGATAAAATTCCAAGTTTCAGTGTAACGGGAAAACGCTCCAGTACTATCTCTAGTACTGGTTTTTGTTGCAGAATAGAAGTTCCCAAGTCCCCTCGCAATAACTTACCAAAGAAAATAAAATATTGAGTAATTAAAGGTTTGTCCAAACCTAAACTTTTACTAACGTTTTCGTATACTTCAGGAGTAACATTAGGTCCCACAATCATATCAACAGGGCTTCCGGGAGAAAGGTGAAGAATTGAGAAAATAATAATAGTCGACCCGATAATGATGGGAATCATAAACAACAATTTTTTCAGAATATATTTTAGCAACTGCCCACCTCAATTCTAACGATAGCAGCGATCTACTGCTAAGAGATCGCTGCCATCATCCCAGTTTCGTCAGTTTCGATTACTGCACTTCTAAATCAAAACCATCATTATATTGAGGAATCCAAGGGTGAAATTTAAAATTCTTCACTTCTTTTCTCACAGCCAACACACTATCAGGGATATAAATGGGAGCCCAGACAGCTTGTTCAATTAAATATTTCTGTACTTCATGATAACCTTCTGCTCTCTCTTCCCAAGTTAATGAACCAGCAGCTTCCCGAATTAGTTCATCTGTTTTTTCATCAAGCCATCTGGAGTGATTTGGATACGGGAACTGACTAGACAGCAGGAAGTAGTCGAGAATATCTGCATTGGGCCAACTATATAGCCTGATAAACAGTTCTTGCTTCCCTTCCTTTAACATATCGGTGTAGCTGGAACTATCGTATAATTGGATTTGTGTCTCAATCCCAACTTCTTTCAGTTGGCTTTGCAGTACTTCAGCCAGTTTACTAAATTCACTGGAGTTTTCTGCTGATAAAGTTAGGCTCAGCCCGTCTTCATAGCCTGCTTCGGCCAATAAAGCCTTTGCCTTTTCCACGTTATATTCATAGCTTTCTTTTTCACTATCAGCATAATATTCACTCTTTAATGCCGGTGGCAGGTAACCATAAGCCGGTTGTCCAACTCCCCTTAAGAGATATGTTACAATCTCCTCTTTATTAATGGCATGGTTAATGGCCTGACGAACTCTGATGTCTGTAAAGGGCTCTTTATCACAAGCATAAGCAAGATATGCCAGCTTTGTAGCTTCACCCCTTATTATTTCTATATCTTCATTGCCTTCCAGCTGATCCACAAAGGCAGCAGGCACATTTCTCAAAACATGTACATTTCCGGACTCCAGTTCCATTTGCCTTGTGCTTTCTTCTGGAATTACACGCAATTCAATTTTATCGATAATGGGTTTACCGTTATTTTCCATCCAGTCAGGACCCCAATCATAATCAGGGTTTTTTTCCAGTACAATTTTGTCTCCTTTTTTCCACTCTTTAAACATGTATGGTCCTGTGCCAATAACAAATTCTGTACCATAACCTTCCTGCTGATATGCCTTCTCACTAACAATGCCGAGGGAAGTATTAGATAAAATGAATAATAAATTAGGGAAAGGATGCTTGAGAATGATATCCACAGTAAGCTCGTCCTTTGCTACCACATCTTTAATAGCAGCTAACTCGGCGGCTGCAGGTGCTGCAGTTTCAGGGTCAATAATTTTCTTTATCGTAAATTCAACATCTTTTGCTGTTAGCGAGGTTCCATCATGAAACTTAACGCCTTCTTTTAAATGAAATGTCCAGACTAAACCATCATCCGATGTTTCCCACGATTCTGCCAAACCTGGCCGATAATTAAAATCATAGTCTCTGCTAACCAAGCGATCATGTATATAAATTAAAGCATCTGAAAGCCAGCCTGTTTTGATAGTATCCAATATTTCTGCATCCCGATCATAACCAATTACCAGTACTTTTTCTTTTGCCGGCGGCGCTGATTGGTTAGCACATCCTGATGTAATAAAGGCAATTGTTAGTAACAGTGTTACTAAAATAACGAAACCACGGTTTCTCCTTTGTGACATAAAACACAAACCTCCTTAATTATTTTCTATTTAATCTGTTATAGGAAAACAGATTATTAGTATCATCTCCCATCGAGAAATATTATTTTTAAGTTTTAAGGCTGGAATATAAAAAGCCTTTGATAAACAAGAAAGACGCTAATATTTGGGTATTTTGGGAAGCGTCTTTCCTATTTCTTTAACAACACCTTCTGCGGAAGCGCTCCTCCGCAAAATTTATAGTCTCTACAACAAAGGGGATTCTCCCCTTAACTCCCACTGTCAACTATGATTAGGCAGAATAAAAAAATGTTTTTAAAAAACATTTTTTTATTTACTCATCTGTTATATTAGGCGAAAATTAATGAGATAAAAAATGAAAAAGGCGCACTACAATTTTATCAATTTTCAGATTAATTGTCAACCGTTCACGTTTGATTGATAGTGTCAAGACACTTTAGGTTTTATTGAACCTCACATCATTTACACGACACAACGTTCATTTAACTTTCTCAAAGCTGATCTAGTAAGGTTGCTGCCGCCTTTGAATAGCGGCACATTGTTGAA
>JAAZJT010000047.1 GCA_012800215.1 Bacillota bacterium
TAACAATACATGGCTTATTGGGTCCTGTTATTTCCAGTACAAACTCCTCACTTTCAATTATCTTTAGCACTTCCAGCACAAAACGGGCATTAAAAGCTATTTCCACACCTTCACCTGTTAAAGAAACGGGAAGCTGTTCCTGAATTTTTCCATACTTAGAGGAAGCTCGGATTACCATAGTATCATCGCCGATGGAAAAGCGTATAACATGATTGCTGCCCTCAGCTAAAAGTGTAGCTCTTTCTATAGCCTGAATTAAATTTGTTGTCTTAATACTGGCTTTGCCAATTATATTTTGCGGAATCACACGTTGTACGTTGGGGAAGTTTTCCTCAAGTAAGCGGGATGATAGGCATGTAGACCCCGATGTAAGGAAAAGTTGATTTTGTTTAAGAACAGCTTCAATAGTACTACTTTCATCCGTAAAAATTCGCAGTACTTCTTGAAGATTTTTGGCTGGAACCAAAAAGGTGGCATTAGCTGATGCATCTGTAACACTGCAAGATGTAGTGGCTAACCTAAAGGTATCTGATGAAGACAAAGTCAATACGCCATCTGTCAGTGAAAATAACACACCAATAAATGCCGGTTTTCCTTCATCATGGGAAACAGCAAATAAAGTCTGGCGTAATAAGCGGCGCAGATCAGCTGTTTTTATTTTAAAAACACACCTTGTTTGCCCAGGTTGGTCGGCAGGAAAAACAGGATAATCGGCAGCATTTTGGCCGTAAAGTTGAAATTCAGCTTGTCCACTTTTAATTTCAGTTAAATAATTGTCTGTGTTAACCTTAATCTGCACCGATTCAGCAGGTAAACGCCGAACAATTTCTACTATTTTTCCAGGAAGCACAACTTTTCCTTTTTCCTTATGTACTGCAGGAAAACGAGTTTGAATTCCCAACTCCATGTTTGTAGCGGTAAGAATTAAATTATCTCCGTCACACTCAAAAAGAATACCGTCAAGCCCAGGAATAGTAGTTCTTGTGGCAATTGCTTTTGCTACAATTTGCAAATGCTCACTAAGAAAAGTTTGTGAAAGTGAAAAAAGCAAGAAAAACACCTCACTTTTATTTTTTTGTTCTAAAAAATAACTATTACTCATAATATATTAATTTAGTATTAATGGTAATAGGGGATGGGGATAGTGTGTAAAACCTGTTTAATCTCTTGATTTGCAATTGTTTGTATATGGGGATAGGTTTGTGGATAAGAGGCAATCTTTATCCACTGTCTACACATTTCAACAAAAAAGTCTTTTTTATCCCAAGAATATAAACAAAAAAAATACAAGTTATCCACAACTTATTAACAGTTGTTGATTTTTTCAATGAGTTGTTTGATGATAGAGTTTAGTTGGGAGTTTTTTTTCATGTCCGACGTAATTTTTTTATGTGCGTGCATGACAGTAGTATGATCACGTCCGCCAAACTCTTCACCGATTTTGGGTAATGAAGAATCAGTTAATTCCCGTGACAAATACATGGCAATTTGCCTCGCCAAGGCGACGTTTTTTGTGCGCTTTTTAGCTTTTAATTCCTCAGTTTTTAAAGCAAAATGTTCTGCTGTTGCTTTTTGAATTTTTTCTATGGTTATAAATTTTGGTTGATTATGTGCTGCCAGAATTCCTTGCAGAGTTTCTTGGGCCAAATTTATGTCAATAGGGCGTTTAGTCAAGGAGGAATAAGCAATTACGCGAATAAAAGCTCCTTCCAATTCGCGGATATTGGTCACGATGTTATTGGCAATATAATGAATAACATCATCGCTAATTTTTATTTTTTCTGTAGATGCTTTTTTGCGTAAAATAGCAATACGTGTTTCCAGGTCAGGAGCCTGTATATCGGTAATCAAACCCCATTCAAAGCGAGAACGTAAACGATCCTCCAATGTGGGGATATCTTTAGGTGGCCGGTCACTGGAAATAATTATTTGTTTATTGTTTTCGTGCAACGCATTAAAAGTATGAAAGAATTCTTCCTGTGTAGTTTCTTTACCGGCTAAAAATTGAATATCGTCAATTAATAACACATCGATATTACGGTATTTATTACGAAAAGCCTCAGTTTTATTATCGCGGATGGAGTTAATAAACTCATTGGTAAATTTCTCCGAAGAAAGATACAGTACACGATAAAATGGCGTATTTTCCAAAACATGATGGCCTATAGCGTGCATTAAATGAGTTTTGCCTAATCCTACACCACCATAAATAAAAAGGGGATTATAGGCACGAGCCGGAGCTTCGGAAACAGCTAAAGCGGCTGCATGAGCAAAACGATTGCTGTTGCCGATGACAAAAGTATCGAATGTATATTTAGGGTTAAGCCAGGAGGATGCAGTCGGTACTGCTTGGCTTTGTTCCCTGTGAAAGTGAGGAATTTCATCGGGGCTAAAAGCTGCAGTATCCTCATCATTTACACTCGGTGTGACAAAATGTACTTGAAGGTTATGATCACCTATTACATCCTGCAAAGTATCTTGAATTAAATCTGCATAGCGCCCCTGTAACCAATCCCTGGTGAAATCATTGGGCACACTGATTATGAGAGCCTCATCATTAATAGAAACAGGTTTGGTTGTTTTAAGCCAAGTTTCAAAACTTGGCTTACTCATCTTTTTTTCAATCTCATCCAGTGTTGCCTGCCAGATATCCAGCAGTTCGTATTCCATTATTGTACCTCCTAAGTAGAACGAAAAAATTATCCACAAAAAAAACATTGTAAAAATGGGGAAAAAAATAGTTATCCACAATAAAACTTTTTTATCCACAAAAACTGTGGATAAAACATAAAATTGCCTAATTAAAGGCTTTTTTCCCTCTTGGTAAAATGACTTATCCACAGTTTATACGAATAAAAAAAATAATAACTGATATGTAAGAAAAAAGAAAAAGTTTAGAGAAGTAATTATTATAAAATAATAAGAATAAAAGAATAATATTTTAGAATAATATATTATTTGGTATTCATTGTATCATTCATATCTTAACAAAAGATTACGATTGCCGCAATAGTGTGTAAGGACAAACTCATAATAAAGTTGCATATATTTAGCCTATTAGAGGGCATTTGCTTGACATAAAAAAATGAAAAAGTTATAATCTTTTTGATATGGGTAAATATAGTGATTAGATTAGGATTGGTTAGTTTTTTTACGGGAGGTGGAAGGGATGAAGAGAACTTTTCAGCCGAATTTGAGGAAAAGGAAAAAAAATCACGGCTTTCGCGTACGTATGTCCACAGCTGCGGGACGTTTGGTGATAAAAAGAAGAAGAGCAAAGGGCAGAAAAAAATTGTCTGCTTAAAGTAGGTATAATTATGGGTGATATTGCAAAAATCCATAAGAATAGCCAATACAGGAAGATTTTTCAAAATGGTACATCTGTTGCTACTCGAAAATTAATTCTTTATCGTTTGGAAAATCAACTAAATATAAATCGTGTTGGTTTTGTTGTTAGTAAAAAAGTCGGCAAAGCTGTTACGAGAAATCGCGTAAAAAGGTTGCTAAGAGAAGCGTACCGCAGGTATGCTGTAGATTTAATCACAGGAAATGATCTGGTCATTATAGCTAGGCCCCAGGCAGCTGAATTAGACTATTCACAGGCCGCCACCGAAATGAAACGGATTTTACAAAGGGGCGGTCTATTTTCAATTTTACTGAGATAAATTTGATATATGATGGGTGAAGAGATGAAAAGACTTATTATTAAGAGTCTTTACTTCTATCAAAAATATCTGTCTCCCCTGAAAAAAGCAAGTTGTCGCTTTACGCCGACTTGTTCACAATATGCAATTGATGCTGTGGAAAAATATGGTACTATTAAAGGAATGCGGATGGCCTTGTGCCGCCTTTGCCGCTGCCATCCCTTTCATCCTGGCGGATATGACCCAGTGGATAATTGTAAAAAGGAGGCCAATTAATGATTCAGGCCATTGTAGAAGTACTGAAATCGGTCTTACTGAGTATTAATAATGTTACTCATAATTATGGTTTATCCATCATTATTTTAACAATTTTAATTCGCATTATTACCTGGCCGTTAATGAGTAAACAGCTCTCTTCAGCTAAGGCTATGCAGGAAATACAGCCGGAAATAAAAAAACTGCAGGAAAAATATAAGCACGATCAAGAAAAATTGAATGCTGCTACCATGGAGCTGTGGAAAAAACATAAAATAAATCCGGTGGCAGGATGCCTTCCTCTATTACTGCAAATACCAATTTTGTGGGCAATGTTTCGTATGTTACAAACACCCCCCAATATTGAAGCAAGCCAGTTTTTTCTCTTAACAGTGGATATGAGAGAAGCTTTGATGTCGACTGTAGATGGTGTAACAGTCTGGAACAGTCATCCAGGTTATTGGATTCTTGTGGCTTTATCAGGTTTAACCACATTTTTACAACAGAAATTAACAATAACTGATCAGTCGCAACGTTCAATGATGATTGTGATGCCGCTGATGCTATTATATTTTAGTCTTCGGTTCCCGGCAGGTGTGATTCTCTATTGGGTTGTTAATAATCTACTTTCCTTAGGGCAGCATTTACTTATACATAGAGGGTCAGCCAGGGGTGAGGTGGAAAAACAATGAAAGTCGTTGAAGCAACGGGAAAAACTGTAGAAGAAGCAACACAAAAAGCGTTGGCAGAAATTAACTTACCCATAGAGCGGGTAAGTATAGAAATTTTATCTGAACCCAGCGCAGGTTTATTTGGTTTGATAGGTTCTAGATTGGCAAAGGTGCGCCTGCAGGAAACCGTATCTCCTGAACTGTATATGAGAGATTTTTTAGAAGGTATTATCACCAGAATGGGCTTAGTAGGACATGTTGAAGTAAATTATGTTGAGCAGAACTTAGTAATGAATGTAACCGGCAGTAGAATGGGTATGCTAATTGGGAAACGGGGACAAACACTTAATGCTTTACAATATCTGCTAAGTGTCGTCTACCACAAACAGTTTCCTGGACAGGATGGGCGCCTGTTCCTTGATGTGGAAAATTACCGGGGTAAAAGAGAAGAAACCTTACAGAATCTGGCACTTAATTTAGCTAAAAAAGCTACACGTGCACAACGGGAAGTAGTTTTAGAGCCTATGACTCCGCATGAACGGCGTATTATTCATACCGCTTTACAAGATCACGCAGATGTTACTACTTACAGTCAGGGTGAAGAACCTTACCGTAAAGTAGTAATCACACCAAAATAGTAAATATAACCGCCGCCCAAAGCGGCGGTTTTTGTTCTAAAAGTTTAGAGTGGGGTGTCTTTTATGTTTGATGATACAATTGCTGCTATTTCTACACCTCCTGGTGAAGGTGGTATCGGTATTGTCCGTATCAGCGGTCCAGCAGCTATGACCATTGGCAAAACAATTTTTTCTTTTAACCGTCAAGTAAAGGAACCGGAAACACATCGCCTCTATTATGGTAAAGTCATTAACCCCAGCAATAATCAGGTAATTGATGAAGCGTTGATCTCATTTATGCGTGCCCCTCATACTTTTACGCGTGAAGATGTGGTAGAAGTAAACTGTCACGGTGGTATCTTACCGCTCTCCAAAACTTTGGAAATTATTTTAGCCAGCGGAGCACGACTGGCAGAACCGGGTGAGTTTACACAGCGTGCCTTTTTAAACGGCCGCATAGACTTAGCACAAGCAGAGGCGGTAATTCAGATTATTAGAGCTAAAACAGAAACGGCGATGCGGCTTAGTGCTGAACAGCTTACAGGGCGGTTATCGCGTGAGGTGAAAGAAATCCGACAAATTTTACTTTCTATTTTGGCTCACACTGAAGCATCTATTGACTTTCCTGAGCACCAGGATGTGGAAGAAATGGCAAGAGAAGAAGTAGAACGTAAGACGCAGGAATGTATAGCTAAAATTACGCAATTATTAAAAACAGCTGATCAGGGGAGAATCTTGCGGGAAGGTGTGCGCACAGCCATAGTCGGCCTACCTAATGTAGGTAAGAGCTCCCTTTTGAATGCATTGCTGCGGGAGCAAAGAGCTATTGTGACAGATATTCCCGGGACAACTCGTGATGTTTTGGAAGAAAGTATAAATTTGGGTGGTATTGCGCTAACAATTATTGATACTGCCGGTATACGTGACACAATTAATGAGATTGAGCGTATTGGTGTAGAACGTTCGCGCTCAGTTTTGGCAAGAGCCGACTTAGTGCTTTTTGTTCTTGATGTTACGCAAGGATTATCTGATGATAATATAAAATTACTTCATGCTGTAGGGGAAAAACCATGTATTGTTATTGCTAATAAAATCGATTTATTAACTGCTTCACAAAATATTATTCCTAAAATAAAAAAAGCGGTTGAACCCAGACCCTTAGTAGCTATGTCAGTTCTTAAAGCGGAAGGTTTGGCTGATTTAGAAAAAACAATTATTGAAATTGTACTGCAGGGAAAAGTTAATCCCACAGAGTCTGTCATGGTTACTTCTACCCGCCATAAAAATGCATTAAAAAAAGCTAATGATGCCTTATATGAGCTGCAGAAGTCTTTAGCAGCAGGTTATGCAATTGACTTATTGACTATTGATCTGTATACAGCCTTGGATGCTCTGGGTGAGATTACCGGGGAAAATGTAAGTTCTGAATTAGTGGAGGAGATTTTTAGCAATTTCTGCATAGGAAAATAAGTAATGGGGTGGACGAAATGATATATGAAGCAGGTGAATATGAAATTATTGTGATAGGTGCCGGGCATGCCGGATGTGAGGCAGCTTTGGCTGCAGCACGTCTAGGTTGTAAAACACTGCTCTTAACCATCAATGTTGATGCGGTTGCTTTAATGCCATGTAATCCTGCCATTGGTGGACCGGCCAAGGGCCACTTAGTGCGTGAAATTGATGCCCTTGGCGGGCAGATGGCCAAAACCATTGACCAGACAAGAATTCAGATCCGTATGCTAAATACGGCTAAAGGCCCTGCCGTACATGCTTTGCGGGCGCAGGCAGATAAAAAGATGTATCAAGCGTATATGCGCAATATACTGGAAAACACACCTAATTTAGATTTACAGCAGGCAATGGTGGAAAAAGTCGAGGTAGCAGGCGGTAAAGTTAAAGGGGTCATTACTCAGACGGGCGCATATTACCGGGCAGCAGCAGTGGTGGTAACTACAGGAACTTACCTAAGGGGTCGGATTATTATTGGTTCCCTTAATTACCAGGCAGGTCCCAATGGACAATTGGCCAGCACAGGTTTATCAGCGTCTTTAAAAGAAATAGGCTTACATTTGCAGCGATTTAAAACCGGTACACCGGCCCGCGTTCACAGAGACACAATTGATTTTAGCAAGACCATTATGCAGCCTGGTGATAAAGAGAATTATACTTTTTCTTTTGATGGTGAACCTCTAAAAACGGAACAAGTTCCCTGCTGGCTAACACATACAACTGAAGAAACGCATCGTATTATTAGAAATAATCTGCACCGTTCACCACTTTTCTCCGGCAATATAGAAGGTGTGGGTCCGCGCTACTGCCCTTCCATTGAAGATAAAGTAGTGCGTTTTAGCGATCGCCCCTCCCACCAGGTATTTCTGGAACCTGAAGGGTTTAATAATGCAGAATATTATGTACAGGGCATGTCCAGTAGTTTGCCTGAAGATGTACAAATCGCCATGCTGCGTACCATTCCCGGTTTGGAACAAGTAAAAATTATTCGGACAGGCTATGCCATTGAATATGATTGTTTAGATCCGCTGCAGTTAAAAAGTACGCTGGAAACTAAAGTAGTAGATGGTTTATTTTGTGCAGGCCAGATTAACGGTTCTTCCGGTTATGAGGAAGCAGCTGCGCAAGGGCTGATAGCCGGGATTAACGCAGTTAACTTTCTCCGCAACCAGCCACCCCTCATTATAGACCGTTCCATGGCTTATATTGGTGTGCTGATAGATGATTTAGTAACTAAAGGTACGAACGAGCCTTATCGTATGATGACATCACGTGCTGAATACCGCCTCCTCTTACGTCAGGATAATGCGGATGCGCGTTTGATGCCGTTGGGTTATGAAATTGGCTTAATTAGTGAAAATCGTTTTCAAAACTTTCTTAGTCAGCAAAATGAAGTGGCAAAAGAAAGAAAGCGTTTAGAAGCGCTAACCGTAGCACCTGACGACAGGGTAAACGATTTTTTAGTTGCGCTGGGCAGCACCCCCCTTACCGCTGCAGTAAGTGCAAATCAGCTATTAAAGCGGCCCGAGTTTACTTATGAACATCTTTTACAGTTGTTAGGTGAAAAGAGCAGCCTTTCCCCCACTGTTGCCCAGCAGGTAGAAATTCAAATTAAATATGAAGGCTATATTAATAAACAGCAGCAGCAAATAAATAAATACAAAAAAATGGAAAACAAACTTTTACCGGCAGGACTAAACTATCTGGAATTAAAGGGTATTTCCCGGGAAGCAGCTGAAAAACTTAATCAAATTAAACCTCGTTCCCTTGGTCAGGCCAGCCGAATTTCCGGTGTTTCGCCTGCTGATATAGCTGTACTGCTTGTATATTTAGAGCAAAGAAATAAACAGGGGGAAAACGGTAATGTGGGATGAATTGCTGCACTTAACTGCTCAATACGGGATAAATTTGTCAGCAGATACGCCTCTTCTTTACAGGCAGTATTATCACTATTTAATAGAAATAAATAAAAAAATCAACTTAACAAGTATCACAGCGCCTCAGGAAGTATTAATTAAGCATTTCTTGGATTCACTAATGATCCTAACTCAATTTCCTCTGCAAAAAGAAAAAGTGCTCGATGTGGGCAGCGGTGCCGGTTTGCCGGGGGTGCCGTTAAAAATTGCTCTCCCCGAGCTTTCTCTGACACTTTTGGATTCTTTGCAAAAAAGGATTAATTTTTTACAACAATTGACTGAGCATTTAGAGCTGACGCAAGTAAAATGTCTTCATGGACGGGCTGAGGATTTGGCGCGTAAACAAATATGGCGGGAAAGTTTTGATTTTGTACTGGCCAGAGCTGTGGCACGCCTCAATGTTTTGACAGAACTATGCCTGCCATTTGTGCGGGTAGGAGGTTTTTTTGTGGCCTATAAGGGACCTGAAGGAGAAAATGAATTACAAGAAGCCGAGTATGCTATAAGTGAATTGGGCGGAAAAACAGACGTAGTCTGGCATTATGAATTGCCCCGCCAAATGGGAGCCAGAACACTGATTGCCATCAAAAAAGTTAAGCCTACTTCTGCCAGGTTTCCGCGTAAGGCCGGTCTTCCGGCTAAAAGACCTTTAACCAGGGTTTAATTTAACTTCCCTCCCTCCGATACTTAAGCTCTTATCAACTGCAATATTTGCAGAAATATATTTAGCTGTAAAGCATATTACTGTAATATCCTGCTGGCTTTAAAAATGGCTGGCAGGATATTCCTTTTATGTGTCGAATATTTTAGCCATAATTATGTGAAAAAGGGGAGGGAGCTAAGTGGGGGAAGATTGGAGAAAGTTGATGAATATTGAGGAAATGGATTATGAGCAAGTAGAATTACAGCAAATAGCCATAAAAAATATTCGACCCAATCCTTTTCAGCCGCGCCGTAATTTTGAATCTGAAAAAATAGAGGAACTAATGCAATCAGTTAAAACATATGGTTTGTTACAGCCCATAATTGTTCGGCGGGTGGGCAGTTTTTTTGAGTTGGTAGCCGGGGAAAGGCGAGTTCGAGCCTGTCAAAAATTGGGTTGGACTCACATCACTGCCATTGTAAAAGATTTATCCGAAAATGCCATGGCAACTGTTGCTCTTATTGAAAATCTTCAGCGTGAAAACCTAACTTTCCTTGAGGAGGCAATGGCTTATGAAAAGCTTCTGCAGGAGTTTAATTTGACGCAGGAGGTTTTGGCTCAGCGCTTAGGCAAAAGCCAGTCAACAATTGCTAATAAACTGCGTTTGTTGAAGCTGCCGGAACGAGTTAAAGAGAAATTAATTAGTGAGGAATTAACTGAACGGCATGCCAGAGCTTTATTAAAATTACCGGATGAAAAAGCACAGATAAAAATATTACAGGAAGTATGCAATTTAGGATATAATGTTAAGCAGACTGAGCGTCGGGTTGAAGATTATTTACATAAAATATCGCCTGTCAAGGAACGTAAAAAAGTAATAGTACGCGATCTGCGTATTTTTTTGAATACTATCCGGCAGGCAGTTTCTCTGTTAGAATCGGGAGGACTTCCTGCAAAATTAAAGGAAAAGGACCAGGGTGATTATTTGGAAATCACTATTCGCGTACCTAAGGGCAAGCGCAGCCAGACTAAAACAATCAGAGAAGAGGAAGAAAAACATATTTCCCAGGCAATTACCCCTAAGTTTGCCAGATTAAAACAACAAAACACCCTAGCTAGTAACAAATAGCGTCATTTTTCTGCAGGAAAAGTTCACTAATAAGAGAAATAGTTAGTGTACTGCAGAGAGAGAGGTGGAAAAATGGCGCGAATTATAGCTGTGGCCAATCAAAAGGGTGGTGTGGGAAAGACTACCACATCTGTGAACCTAAGTGCATGTTTAGCATCTGAGGGAAAAAAAGTTTTACTAGTAGATATTGATCCTCAAGGTAATGCAACAAGTGGTTTTGGTATTGAAAAACGACAAGTAAAATTCAGTATATATGATGCTTTAATTAATGAATTGTCTTTGCGTAAAATCATTCAAAAAAATGTTATGCCAAATTTGGACTTGGTGCCGGCAACTATACAGTTGGCCGGAGCCGAAATAGAGCTGGTATCAATAATGTCGCGTGAAGTAAGGTTGCGTAACGTTTTAGCTGAAATAAAAGAAGAATATGGGTACATCTTAATTGATTGTCCTCCTTCTTTGGGTCTGCTCACCATTAATGCCTTATCAGCTGCTGACTCAGTATTGGTGCCAATACAGTGTGAGTATTATGCCCTTGAAGGACTTAGCCAGCTAACAAATACAGTAAAACTCGTAAAAAAACATCTTAATTCTAATCTGGACTATGAAGGTGTTTTACTTACAATGTATGATGCACGGACAAATTTGGCTGTGCAAGTTGCCGATGAAGTTCGCAAGTTTTTTAGCAGTAAAGTATTTAAAGCAGTTATTCCCCGCAACGTAAGATTAAGTGAAGCTCCCAGTTATGGAATGCCCATTATAACTTATGATGAAAAGTCAAAGGGGGCGGAAGCATACTTAGAATTGGCGAAGGAAGTGATTGCCAATGAGCAAAAAAAGATTAGGTAAAGGCTTACAAGCTTTAATTCCGGAAATTGAGGACGCACCGCTTGATGATGCTATTGAAATGGAGACAAAAGAAATTCAAATCAACCCTAATCAGCCACGGAAAACATTTGACGCCGAGAAGTTGGCTGAATTGGCTCGTTCTATTGAAAAGCACGGTATTTTGCAGCCATTAATTGTGAGAGCAAATGGGGCAGAATATGAGCTGGTGGCGGGCGAAAGGCGCCTTAGGGCGGCTAAACTTGCAGGTTTAGAAAAGGTTCCTGTGGTAATTAAGCCTTTGTCGGATCGTGAAATGATGGAAATAGCATTAATAGAAAACTTACAAAGGGAAGATTTGAATCCTTTGGAAGAGGCTGAAGCATATAAAAATTTAATGGATGAGTTTGGCTACACACAAGCACAGCTGGCTGACCGGATAGGTAAAAGTCGCTCGGCCATAGCTAATACACTTAGGTTGGTGAGTTTACATCCCGATGTTCGCCGTGAAGTTAGTCTCGGGCGTTTAAGTGAAGGACATGCTAGGGCAATTTTGTCACTGCCGTTGGAAAAGCAGCCGGAGGCAGCCCGTAAGGCCATTGAATTAGGTCTTTCTGTTCGGGAAACAGAACGCTTGGCGGGCCAAGCGCAAAAGAAAAGCGGGCAGAGACAAAAAAAAGGCAATCTCTCCCGTGACAGTTATATAGTTGCCTTGGAAGGAAAACTGCGAGATGTTTGCGGTGCACCAGTGAAGATAAAAATAAATTCCAAAGGCGGCGGAAGAATTGAATTTCAATTTTTTGACCAAGCAGAATTAGAAAGCTTGTGTGATTCGTTGTTTCGCAACAGTATATAATTGTTTCACGTGAAACA
>JAAZJT010000048.1 GCA_012800215.1 Bacillota bacterium
AAGGATGATACAATGCCGGCTGATCAGTCACCACGACAATCTGGGTAAAAATACTTTGCAGCAGTGAAATAAGATGTGCCACAATGGGTTTGTCACCTAATGGGAGAAAAAGCTTATTCTGCCCCATACGTGAACTATTGCCACCCGCCAAGATCACTGCTGTCATCTTCAGTGCGGACAATGTATTTCCCTACTTTCTCTAACTTACACTAACCACTACTCTGCCAATACACATATATCAGCTAAAGAACGATATTGTTCAGCAAAATCAAGCCCATAACCCACGACGAATTCATCGGGAATTTGAAAACCGCAGTAATCTGGCGTAATTTCAACACGGCGCCTTTCTGGCTTATCCAGCAGCGTGACTATTTTAAGGGAGGCAGGCTGACGTGACTGCAAGTTTTCTTTTAAATATTTTAGTGTAAGGCCGCTATCAATAATGTCTTCCACAATAAGACAGTGCTTCCCTTCAATGCTGCCGTCTAAGTCTTTCATAATTCTTACTACACCGGAGGATTCAGTTGCTGCTCCATAAGAGGATACAGCCATAAAATCAACTTGTACCGGAACTTTAAGCTGGCGCATTAAATCAGCTAAAAAGATGACAGCTCCTTTTAAAACACAGATAAGAAAAATATCCTTACCGGCATAATCCCGGCTAATCTGTTCCCCTAACAGAGCAATTTTTTCTGCTATTTCCTCCTTGGATAATAGTACTTTCTGTACATATTTTTGCGACATAAGGCACCTTCCTTTATTAGTTTAAATTATTATCAGAAATTAACTTAAAATGTAAAACCTTCTTCGTTGACGGCAATACACGAAATTTTTCCGCTATATCCACACCACCCAACCAGACTATATCTTCACCGCTTAGCACGAGCGGCAGCCTGTCCCGCTGCTGCCGTGCTATCTTTTTATCTATTAAAATCTTTTTCACCTTACGACTGCCCGGGCTGCCCAATAGCTGCATTCTGTCTCCTGGACGCCGAGTCCGTACACGCAACGGCCACTTTAGCATATCGGCGGAGCAAAATGCTTCCTGTTTATTAGCTGGACGAAAGGATATTTCCGTCTGATCAATAATCTCTGTTTCCAGCCATTGATTACTCCAGGGCAAAAAAGTCAGCCCCGGCACCTGCACCTGCAGCATTGCAGTTGATTCTGTTTTTGTGCCGGTACGAAAATACCCGACTTTTAGGTAATTATATTCACGCTGCACCACTATTCCGCCAGGCATAGTACAATAGGCAGAAGGAGAATTACTATCAGCCAGTGCTAATACTTGTTTAACATGAATACTTGCTATCCTTTTTACACCGGTAGTCCATAATGCTTGCCGCACAATGCGTGCCTGTAAAGCTACCGGCAGCCGCTGTAGTTCATCGAGGTGCAGAATAAGCATTTGACCGGAGGTAACAACTTTTTTATAGGCAGCTTTTGTAACACTATCCAAGAGCGAGCTATCAGCGGCCAGTAAATCGGCAGTGCGAAGCAACGTCCTCCGGATATGGGAACCAAATTCCTCTTCCAAAAAAGGCAGCAGGTGCAAACGCACCCGATTGCGAAAATAAATGGGTTGAAAATTAGAAGCATCCTGTACAGGATGCAGATCATGCAGGCGGCAGTAAATTTCAATGTCCTGTCTGGAGACATCAAAGAGCGGCCTGATCACTTCAATACCGGCAGCTAGGGAGCGCTTGCTGGGAATACCTTTCAGACCATCAAGCCCACTTCCTGTTAAAAGCCTCATTAGCAATGTTTCAATGCGATCATCACAATGATGGGCAGTTGCAATGCGTTTTGCACCTACTAACTGTGCTATTTCCATAAAAATACGGTAACGGCCACGCCTTGCAGCTTCTTCTAGTGAAAGCCCTTCTCTTTTCTGAATTTCCTTAACTTGTAACTGCCGCACAGTAATCGGTACAGCCAGCTCCTCTGACCACTTTTTAACAAGCTCAGCTTCATCCGCTGCTTCCGGCCGCAAACAATGATTGATATGAATGACATGGAGCTTAAGCTTTAGTTCTGGTGCCAGTCTATGTAAAATATGCAGCAAACTTAAGGAATCAGGCCCTCCAGATACTGCAATGAGTACTTTATCTCCGGGTAAAATAAGCTGCCGTTCCTTAATTGTCCTCAGTACAGCTTCATACAAAACTACCACCCCAGGGTATTGCTGATATATATTTTTGCCAATTTAAACAAGTTAGTTCCATTGTAGTTTTTATTTCTTCTGGAAAAAAGGCAAAATTCCTGCCTTCTCATCCACAGTATTATTTCTCTCTATATTTTCAGAAAAAACTATATCATATTTTATGCCCGCATGGCAAATAAACAAATAAAAAAACCTCTAAACAGAGGTTAATTTGCCGGATAGGTTTCTAAGCAGTCATATAATCTCTGATTTTATGTTTGAGGCGCTTGGCGCGGCACACAAGTATTGTTAGATCGTCACGCAGTTCACTACTCCCATAAAGCTGTTTTGCCCGGGCTAAAATTTCATCTGCCAAGACCTGAGGATGCATATACCTTTGCTCCAACAAATAATTTTTTAGCCAGTCTGGCTGTTTAGGTGAAGCCTCAAAAATACCATCTGTGACCATCACAATCATACAATCATCCTGCAGTGAAATAGTAACAGGTTTTAACTCCACTTCGCTGAGGATGCCCACAGGCAGCGACGGGCTCTTTACTTCGCGTACACTTTGTTCAGCTTTCAAATAGCTTGGAGCTGCTCCCGTTTTTATGAATTCTGCCTCTCCCTTTACTGTATCGATTATTAAGATATCCAAAGTAGCGAAACTCTCTTCTTGTGAACGCAACTGTAAAATCGTATTAACTGTACGAATAACGGCATCCCGCTCGAAACCTGCCAAAAGCAGTTGTTCAACTAATTTAACTGCCGTGCGGCTTTCCTGCTGTGCCCGTGTACCGTTACCCATACCGTCGCTTAAAAGAAAAACCTGCCTGCCATCGCGCAGTTCCAAATAACTATAATAATCACCACAAACCTCCTGATTCTCCTTGGCAGCCTGCGCAATACCCAATTCTACATAAAAAAATTGGTTATGCAGCTGCTGTTCTCCAGGATAACCCTCACGGACTTCTTTCGATAAATTCATCATAATTTCTGCTAATCCCACCAATTGTGTTGTAACAAGCTCACGGCTTTCAGCTATTTTTTTCTGCCAGGCTTGTCCGTTTTTTTCTAACTCTTGTAAAAAAGCAATAGTGTTTACAAAGTCGTTTTTTTTGCCGCAATACTTCTCAAAATAATCCGGCAGCCGCATCTCACTTATAACTTGCCCCTTATCCAGTTCACTTAAAATGCGAACTGTGGCATTATATGTACGCTGCAGGTTTTTTTCCCAGCACCGCCTGCGCGACGGGCAGTTCTGACAAACGCGCATTATCACTCCTTCAATCAATGCCATTACCACTGGATCATTTTTCTCATCTTCGCCGGCAGCCGCTGTTAAAAATGCATTTGCTAATTCCCGCAGGACCAGACCGCAGTCACGCAAGCGAACAGCTATTTGCTCCCGAACCTTCTCTGCTTCATCATTGAAACTCCCACTTAGCAACGGCACCAATGCTTTTACCTTAACAGGCAGCAGTGGCACCAGCACAAATACTATACTCACAGCCAGTGTAGCAGCAAGCTCCCCCTGTAATGCTTGCCAGCCAAAGAGATAAAGGGAAAGTGAGATTGTACCAAAGATAAAGGCAAAAACTGTTATCAGCCTACCAAATGAACAAAACAAGCCGGCAAGAAAACCGGCAAAAGTCAAAGCACTAATCCAGATAAAATCGGAACTTTGAACGCCAAGCATAAATCCTAACAGGGCACCAGCTGCTGCCGCCGGTCCGGGACCAAACCAATAAGAAGCACAGAGAACGACTGTTCTGGCAATGGTATTGGCCCCAATAGTAAAGATTGTATTTTCTTGTATCATTGCCAACAGCAATAAGCCAATAAAAACAATCCAGGAAGTAAATCCTTCAAGCCGGTTTTCTGGGTACAAAGCGCGAGGGGGACTTTTCATTACCTGTAAAAATACAGCTGCCGCCAACATTGCTAAAAATATCTCTATTACCGTCAAGAATAAGTCATAAGGCTGAAAACTGCTTAGCCACAGGCGGGGTAAAGCACATCCCATTACAGATAAAGCTATGCATACTACATATGGCAAGTGAAATCTGCGCAAATGATAACGTAGCAAAGTAAAAGTAATACTACCTAAAAATAAACCGCCGAGATACAGCCAGTCCCTGCCTATTGCGGAAGTAGCTAACATAATAACGCCATAAAGTAGCATGCGTCTTGTTTCCCCTCTGCTCGACACTGCCCAAAAAGCCAAGCCGAAAGGAGCCAGTTCCCCCATCAAACGTAAACGTGTAAGTAGAATAAGCGCTAATATGGCGCCAATAGTATCCCAGGTACACAATTCCCCTGGTATGTGTAAGCGGGATAATTTGTGCCGTTGTGATACTTTTGCCCGCATACTGCCTGTACGCACATAAGGCTCGATAGCTGTAAACCGATCTAGCATCAGTATCCCCCTTTCCTTACCGCTTCCTATTATTATACTGCTTTACATTCTAATAATTTGTCATAGTAAGACGAGTCAGCTTAAGAAACTTTCGACAAATTTATTTTCGTGGGTAAATACGTATAAACATTGCCAGATCATAATCCAAAGCAACTTTGCTATGGCCGACTTGTAAGATACAAGCCGGTTTTTTGCGCAGCAAACGTATAGAAATCCCCGGGATAATGCCGAGCCGCATCAAGATAGCTACTATTTTGCGGTCAGATGTAGTCAATTCAGCAATCCTCCCCACCTCGCCTACCCCCAAATCCATTAGCAATTTACCCACCTTATTTTTTACCTCCTTCTATGGAGAAGCGTGCATGTTCGGTCCCCTTTGTCTGCGTTTTTCAGTACTGATTTCATCTGCCATTTCCTAAGTGCAAGCGTCATAACTTAATGTCAGTATAAAACAGGTAACCCTAAAAAAATGCGCATTACCACTCCTGTCGCTAATGCGACTGCAGACACACCTGCTGCAATTAATGCTGCAGTTAATAAACCCCGTTCTCGAATCATCATTGCCAATTGCGCTAAACACGGCAAAAAAAGTGTTAGCACGGTAGCTGCAAGCAATAACTGCTCTCCGGACAGCAGCCCTGAGCGATAGAGGTCAAGTAAACCTGCGGACCCATAATCCCGGCGGAAAAAGCCAAATAAAAAAACAGTACTTAAGGCAGGAGGTAATCCCATCTGACCAAGCAGAGGCTGCATAAGCAAAGAAAATGAACTCAGCAAACCGGTATTCTGCAGCAGACAGAGAAAAATACTAACCAATATAAAGATAGGAATTACCTCCTTAAAGTACCAGCACATACGAGCTGCTGTTTTCTTATAGATGGCATTTAATGAAGGCTGCCTTAGAGGGGGTAACTCTATATAAAAATAAGTCTGCTTTCCCGGCAGTAGAAGTTGTAAAAAGAATGCACTCGCTAATAATAGGCTGCTCACTATACAGAGCCAATACCATAGATAAGCCGGCTCATTAGTTAGCAAAGCCATAATTAAGCCCAATTGTGCAGAGCAAGGTACTGCCAGGGCAAAGAGAAAAGTTGCAATAATACGCTCACGACGGCTTTCAAGCACCCTTGTCACCAATACAGCCATGGTACCGCAACCTAAGCCTAAGGTTAGGGGGATAATGGAACGCCCATTTAACCCTATTTTTTTCATGACAGCATCAGTCCAATATGCTAAACGCGGCAGGTAACCACTATCCTCAAGCAGCGCAAACATAAAAAAGAAAGTACCAACAATTGGCATAATGATACCAAAGGCATAACGAAAACCTAGTGTTAGCAGCCCAAATTCACCGACAAACAAGTCCTTTACCAGCTGCCATGATAAAAAACTTTCCAACCACCCGCATAGAGTAGGCAGAACAATCTTACCAAGTAAAACTCCCTCTAATAAATCAACCAATGTGCCGGCAGCAAAACGACCTACAAATAAGTATAGGCCAACATAAAGTACTAAAAATATTAAAAGCACCCCACCGAGCGGTGTAAGGGTAAATTTCTCCAACCAATTACTGTGGTCGAGCAGCCGTCCTGCATCATAAATATCTTTTAATATTATTTCCGCTTGCTGCTGTAAGTGTAATTGGCTGCCTCTACTGGAGGGTGGACTGGTTTTACGAAAAAATTTATCAGCTGCAACAATTGCGGCTACTGTGCGTTTTACTGCTTGTATCCCCCAGCCTTGTGTTAAAGATGCACCAATTACCGGAATACCTAAACGATGAGCCAATTCTTTGTGTTTAATGCAAACACCCGCTTTATTTGCCTCATCCATCATATTTAACACTAAAATCAGGGGCAGACCATGCTGCAGCAACTCTAATGTCAAGGGCAGCATACGCGGTAAATTTTTGGATCAACTACCTGGATAATACAATGAATAGCCGCCTCTTGTAGTAAACGACAGGTTACAGCTTCTTCCTCAGAAAGAGGTGAAAGACTGTACAACCCTGGGGTATCTATAACTTCCACTGTTTGTCCTGCCAAATTGGCCACACCATGAGTAATTTCAACGGTTGTCCCGGGGTAATTGGAAACAGTAACATAATTACCCGTTAAGTGATAAAAAAGCAGACTTTTTCCCACATTGGGGAAACCCACTAGCGCAATCTTTTTCATTATGAGTCCTCCCAGCGCCCCAGCTTTTAAGCAATAAATTACAAGGGCTTACGTAAATAGATATGCAAAACAAAGAACCGTCTTGCACAAAAGATTTTGTGCATAGACGGTTCTCAACACGCACACACTAAAAAACAGGGAAAGAAAGGAGCAAAAAAATGTTTCTAATTGCTCTGTTGTTAGCATTTGTCGCCGGCATTTCCATGGCAGTACAAGGAACTTTAAATACAGGACTGGGAAAAATAGTTGGCTTGCTGGAGTCAACCTTTATTGTACACGTAATTGGCACGTTAACACTTTTAGTATTACTTTTCTTGCTGCGTGTGGGTAAGGGGAATTTGGGCAAAATGGCTGATGTCCCTTGGTATCTCTATCTTGGTGGCATTATTAGCGTTTTGATCTTATATACTGTACAAGCAGGCATTGCTCACACAGGCGTTGCCACTGCCACAACAGCAATAATCGTAGGACAAGTAGGCACAGCTCTTCTCCTTGACCATTTAGGCTGCTTTGGTTTGGAGAAAGTACCCTTTACCTGGTACAAGGCGATTGGTGTTATCTTCCTCGCCTTGGGTGCTAAATTGATGCTGACGAAATAACAGCATACAGACTCCCCAATAAAATATCTCCCTGTGAAACAGTTAACTGCATTGTTCCTGCAGCATTTAACAGCTCTTCCACCATCAGAGCACCCGCCGGCATAATTAAAGCTCTGTCAGGTGGCAATCCTACTAAATGGGACCGCTTATGAGCAGGAAGTGGCAGCATCTTTGCTAACTGCCGTTTAATCATATCCTTGCTTAAAATAAAACCATGCAATTTATCTGCATCGTAATGTGTCATTTTAAGCTCCATGGAGGCAAGTGCTGTTATTGTTCCACCTACGCCCACTACTTGTTGACTGCTTTTTACCTTTAAAGCGCGACGGATATGCGCTCTTATCGCTTCAACTTCTGTTAGCAGCGGCGGGTCATGTTCTATAAACTTTTCCGTTAAATAAAGAGCTCCTAATTTGTAACTGCTGACTTTTAGCTCGTTATCTCGGCAGTAAATGAGCTCACAAGAGCCACCACCCAAATCAAAGACAAGTGCACTTTTAGGAACAGAAAGACTTTGGGTTACACCAAGGTAGGATAGGGAAGCTTCTGTTGATGCCGAAAAAATTTCTATTTGCTGTCCTGTCCTTGCTGCTAATGCGTGGGCAAAAGCCTGACCATCCTCGGCTTGGCGTAAAGCACAGGTGCCAAAAACGACTATTTTTGTTGCGCCATATTGCCGGGCTATTTCTACGTATTCTGCAGCTGCCTGCATGGTAGCTTGTTTCCCCCGTTCTGACAGCCGGCCAGTTGACGATAAGCCACTGCCTAGCTTTGTAATTGCTAATTCCCGGCGCACAGGAACAACTATCTCTTTCTCTGTTTCCGCCACCAGCAGGCGCACCGAATTAGTACCAATATCTATTGCAGCTAAATACATAGTAGCCCTCCAACTGGCAATTACTTTCAAGAGTCTTGAGCTTGTAAGCAGACTGAATAAATAGATAAAACAGGTATCTAAAGATACCTGTTTTTGTAATTACATATTTGCTTTATAAGATGAGCCTCTTCCTCCGCGTTTTGATTCGGTATTACGGCGCAGATCCTGCAAACGCTCATCACTGTCTTTAAGAAATTTGCTCAGCTTATCCTCAAACGATAAACGGGATCCCCTACTGTGGTGACCACGGCCTGCATTTGGAGCCGCTTGTTTAATGGAAAGGCCGATCTTCCCGTTGCCATCAACGGAGAGAATCTTTACCATCACCTTATCTTTTTTGTTTAAGTGTTCATTAATGTCCTTTACATAGGTATCTGCAACTTCTGAAATGTGGACAAGGCCGGTTTCCCCGTTGGCAAGCTGTACAAAGGCCCCAAAATGGGTGATACCGGTGACCACCCCTTCAACAATGGCGCCCACCACTAGAGACATACGAAAAAAATTCCCCCTTACGAATTATCTAACCTCATTATATCCAGTTTTCTTTATTTGTCAAGAAAGTTAGCTTCATTCTTGCTCTGTTACAGAAGGTTTGTCCTTTTCTTGCAGGAAAAAAAGCAGCTCACCTGAACGCACCATCCCCAAATCCTCCCTGGCAACCTGCTCAATATAGGAGGGGGAATGTAACCGCTCAATTTCCCGGCTCATTGCTTCATTTTGAATTTTCACAGTTTCAATTTCAGCTTGAATAGTCTCTAAAGAATGACGTAATTGGACAAGCCGCCAGTATTGACCAACAAAAAGGACAGAGAAATAGAGAAAAGCAAAAACTAAAAGCAGCAAAGGTAACCGCTTTTTTTTATTCGCTTTATCCTGTGCTTTGGGGAGGTAAATAACCTTTTTGGATTTTTGTCTCATTGGCATTGCCATTTGTAAAACCCTCTTACCAGAATAAAATATTATATAAGTTCGCCCTTTAGCCTGTTATTCCTTCTTTTTCCTGGGAAAGCTTATATTTTTTTGCAACTGCCTCCCTGCTGCTTCCATGCGTGAAATAATGCTGCTTATTTTTTTAGCGCATTTTAACAGGAAATGCCCCACAATAATGAAAGGCCTTGTAACAAAGCGAATGGCTGCTATACTTTTTTTGAAAGTCCACACAAGCAGACACCGCAAAATCCGGTGTAGCAATAAATAGTAAAGCAGAGCGCCTGTCCCAATTCCTAGAAAGATATGGACACGCACTTCTCCCCAGTTATAAAGCAGGAGTGTGAAAAAAACTAATGCAGTCGCTCCTACACAAAATAAAAGGTCAATAAGCAATTGCACAAACCGGGATATACGTTTGAACATCCGAAAAACATCAACAACTTCAAAAGCAATCCCTATAATCAATCCGAGCATGACAGCAACAAAAAAAATTATAAATTGCTGTATGACAAAAGTATCAGCCACTGGCACTCCTCCCCGGCTTTCTCCCCCTTATTTAAACAAGCGTTCAAAAAGACCTTTACCCCGATCGCGTATACGTTTATCTTCTGAATAGGCAAGCTCTAAAATCAGTCCCTCAATTGCCAGCTCGCCCTTCTCCAGATTCAGCTGTTTGATGTGCAGGTCTTCTCCCCGAATAGCCAGCAAGCCTTGTTCCGTTTCCAAAACAACTTCTTCGTCATCAAAACTATCTACATGCACCACTCCGGTAACATCCAAAAGTTCACGATTGTCAATAACTAATCGGTGGCCCGCTTGCGTCTTGGTATAGTTATCCAAATCAAACCCTCCTCACTCACACTTTTCTATTCCATCATATGAGGGGGACAAGATTTTATGCCTGTGAAATACGAAAAGACAACAAAAAAACGGCCTCAGACCGCTATTTTTATTCCCAAAGCTTTACGATATCTATATTGCGGTAATAATACTTAACTATTTCTTCTGCACTTTTGCCTTCCTCTGCCAGACTGCGTGCACCCCATTGACACATACCAACACCATGGCCATAACCGCTGCCCTTGAGCGTAACACTGCTGCCTTTAATGGAAATATCATCAATATAAGTTGAGCGCATGACAGTACTATCTAAAGCAAGCCGCAGCTGCGGTCCCGACACCTCCACATCATTGATACGAAGGAGGACAGCACGCCCTGAAGGGCCTTTTTCTGCTATTTCCATCTTTGTAATTTTCCCTGGGTCTTGACCGGTAATATTGCGCGTCACAGATCTAATACGTGCTAAGGGAAAAGCTGCTTCCCATTTTTTTTCCTCCTCAGGAATGATATCCTCCGCCGGGCTGTCTACAATCCGAATATAGGGAGGATTGGGACCCTTAAACTCTAATCCCTCCTTGGCCATAGCTGTACGGGGCCCGGCATAGGCATGGAACCAGCCGCGAATAAATTCTTTGCCATATACCGCAACCTGCCCCCTCGTACTTTCCACCGCCTGCCGCACATTTTCATTGATACGGCTGGCGTTATAAGCTTGAAATTCTTTAATGTCAGTCGATGCATGCGCATTGCGGGCCGGGACCCCGCCATTTTCTGCTATTTTTTGCAAAGTAAAGCTGCGGGCTATAATAGCTTGAGCCGCCAGCGCCTCCTTATGCCACTCAGGATCCATTTCAGCTGCCACTACCCCTTGGATATACTCTTCAAAGGGCATTGTTTCAATCCTATTTTTTTCCGCTATATATACTTTTAGTTTTGGCTCTTTTTTGGCCCCTTGATTAATGGATTTAGGGATAGTAACCTGCTGTTCTGCTTCTGGGTTGCCTTCTTTTTTCTCTTCAGGCTGTGCAGGTTTAGGCAGACGCTCCGGTGATCGCTGCAGCCAACCACACCCTGCAAAAGAAAGCAAACAAAGCAAAACTAACAACCATACTAAAAACTTACGTTTTAACGTCACAATTACTCCTCCCATATACTTTTTTATAGTATGAGAGAGAAAAGATAAAATTAAACATATGGCAAACACGTAATTAATCAAAAAAATTAGGCCTATGGCCTAATTTCTTACTTTACACTATCTTTAAGTGCTTTACCTGCCTTAAAAACAGGTACTTTTACTGCTGGAATGGTAATGGTTTCTCCAGTAGCCGGGTTGCGTCCTTCACGCTCTTTACGGTCACGCACATCAAAAGTGCCAAAGCCAATTATCTGTACCTTATCGCCCTTGGCCAGAGCTTCACCAATTCCGTCGAAAACTGCATTTACCACTTTTTCTGTGTCTTTTTTTGTAAAACCGGTTTTTTCTGCTACAACACTAATAAGTTCTGACTTATTCACCAAAATTCCCTCCTACTACCATAAATTAAGTACTCTAGAATACTTTTGCATATTCGCGAAACTTTTTATAAATCCTGCATAAATCAAGGAATTTTTACCCTTTTAGCTGATTTTTAGCTAAATTCCACCATTCGTCAAGTTTCTCCAAAGAGTAATCAGACATCTCTCCTCCCTCGGCTTGTACTTGCTCCTCTACAAATCTCAGGCGTTGGAAGAACTTGTTAATGGCGGCAGCAAGAGCCTGTTCAGCATCGACATCCAGGAAACGTGCCACATTAACAACAGCAAAGAGCAAGTCACCTAGTTCTTCCTCTATTTTTGCCGCATTGCCTTTATTGTATGCATCTTTTAACTCTATTAACTCTTCCTGGAGTTTTTCCCAGGCACCTTTTATCTCCGGCCAGTCAAAACCAACAGAGGAAGCCTGCCGCTGTAGTTTCTGTGCCCGCAGCAGTGCAGGTAGATATGTTTCTACAGTAAAAAGGGAAGTCCTCTCTTTTTTTTCTTCTTTTTTTATCTGCTCCCATGTACGCAGCACCTCCGCAGCAGTTTTAGCCTCTTTATTGCCAAAAACATGAGGATGACGGCGCTTTAACTTTTCCGTAATCCGCTCAATCACATCATAAAAGGTAAAATCCTGGCTTTCGGCGGCTATTTCACTATGAAAAACAATTTGCAGGAGTAAATCGCCCAGCTCTTCACAAAAATTTTCCTTGTCGCCTTTATCTATCGCCTCCAGCACCTCATATGCCTCTTCTAATAAATAAGGCTTCAAAGAAATATGATCCTGCTCTTGGTCCCAGGGGCAACCATGCTCACTCCTGAGAATACGCATCACTTGTAGTAAATCACTTATATTATACCGGGTCAAAGGTGGCACATATAATGTCGTCAGGTGATCAATCCAATGCTGCCGGTCAATTTGATACAGCGGCACTGTTGCAATGCGTTTATTGCGCGGCAAACCGGCACCTCTTAGGAGTGTAATAGGATGTTCCGGCGGATATAGCTTTAACAACTCCAGCTTAACAGTAGAAGCGATGCGATCATTATAAGCTTGCATGATTAACAAATTTTTATCTGGTGCAGACAACAGCTTGTCCGTCTCCAACGCATCTAAAACAAGCAGCTCCTTTTCCCGTGGCAGCTGCAGTTCTGCTGTGACTGCTTCTAAAAAGGAAACTGCGGGCAGCACACGGCATTCAACTCCTACTGCGCCGGCCTTTTCCATAATAATCTCCACTGCTTTTTCTGCAAACAGTGGACTGCCAGGGACAACGTAAGCAACCGTGCCAAAATGTAAAGCAGCATTAAGCACAAAATATGCTATCTGGCGATAGACTTCAGAAAATGTTTCGCCCCGCTTGTAAAAAAAATCTAAAGGCTTAAAAGATATATGATGATCGCGCAAAACTTTTACGCCAGGATGCCTGACGGTTCGTAAATAAACATGTTTAATCTGCTTTAACATAAAAAGTGATTGACGTGTAATTGCTTGTGGATTCCCTGGTCCTAGGCCAACTAAATAAATTTTTTTCACAGTTATCAGCCCCTTATCAGATACAATCGTTCCGCTATACGAACCAGCAAAGGCCCGATTTTGGGCAGCAGTAATAAATCACTTTTGCTAAGTCCGCCCAATAACATTAATCCTATCAAATATATCAGGGCACCAATCATCACACTTAGTAGTGTTGTAACTTGATTAGCTGCACCAATTTCTAAGGAAACCAGCATGGGCTCAAGCGTATTATACAGGTAAATAACCGACACACCCATTGCTGCGGCAGCACATAAGGGTTTAAAAATAGTTTCCACAACTGCCAAACATAAATCCGTTATTTTTTGTACTTGGTAAACATTTAACAGGGCTGCCACACCAAAGCCCAGTACTGTAGCTATAGCTGCGCCGCGCACATGTAGCTCCGGCCAGGCAGTTAAACTCCAGGTAAAACTCGTTTTAATAACGGCACCCCAAAACAGGTTAATTACTGGAATCATAGTTTTACCCAAGCCTTGCAAGATAGCAGAAGTAGTCTGATACAAAGTTAAAAAGATCACTCCCAAAGCCAAAACAGCCAGAACATCACCGGCTTCCGCATTCTGATATAATAAAACACATATTGGTTCTGCTAACAGATAGAGACCTATAGCACATGGTATGGCTAGAATGAGTGTCATACGTATTGCCTGATAAGCCCTTTGCCGCAGCAGATGGTATTTATGCAGTGCCAGCGCCTCGGAAATTGCCGGGACTAAGGAAATGGCAAGAGC
>JAAZJT010000007.1 GCA_012800215.1 Bacillota bacterium
AGAAAATCAATACCACCATCTAAAACTTTTAATATTTCTTCCGCAACCAAAAGGATTTTTGTTTCTACTAGACGAATTACATCCATGAGGAACCTCTGCCTCCTTCTAGGGGGGTATTCATTCTGCTAGAATGTGAGGTTCCTCTTTCTATTTTTTAATAGATTTTTCCTCCAAAAACCTATAGTAATTTTACACTAACCCTTCATAAGCAAGGAAAGAAAAAAATTATTTTTCTTTCCTTTTACTCTGGATTCTTACCAATGATTTCGTATAAGATATAGTTGTATAAGTTCTGCACCAGGAGGCGTATAATTGATGAAGAAAAAAAGTGTATTCTCATTACTGCTTATTTTACTGCTAATTTTTAGTTCTCTTCCTGTCTCTGCCCAAAATTTTAATACTGTTGCTGAGTACGCCGCTTTAATGGAAGTGTCAACAGGACAATTCCTTTATGTAAAAAATGCCGATGAGCCCCGTCCACCGGCAAGTATTACAAAAATAATGACGCTCTTATTAGCTTTTGAGGCATTGGAACGGGGAGATATTAACTGGGACACAAAAACTATTGTTTCAGAGCGAGCTTGGCGCATAGGTGGTTCTTCTATGTTTCTGGAAGTTGACACAGAGGTGACGGTGGAAGAACTTATCAATGGCATTATCATTGTTTCCGCCAATGATGGCTGTGTAGCCATGGCCGAACTTCTGGCCGGCAGTGAAGAAGCTTTCGCCCAGCGCATGAACCAGCGAGCGCAAGAATTAGGGCTGAAACAGACGCAATTTCAGAATTCCACCGGGATGCCGGCTGAAAACCATTATATGAGTGCACGGGATATTGCCATTCTTGCTCGCGAATTAATTACTAAACATCCCCGCATTCTGGAAATCGCACAAAAGCGTGAATACACTTATAATAATATTCGGCAGGATAATCTAAATCCCTTAATAGGCCGCTTTAATGGTGCTGATGGGCTAAAAACAGGCTCCACTCCTCAATCAGGGTACAGTTTAGTAGGGACGGCAGTACAAAATAATATGCGTTTAATCAGTGTTACCCTCAATGCACCAGATAAAGCACAAAGACTGTTAGCCAGTCAGGAGCTGCTTAACTACGGTTTTCATAATTTTGATTTTACTAAGGCTGTTGAAAAAGGTGAAACCATTGGTGAAATTGCGGTTAAAGACGGCAAACAGCAGTCTGTTGCCTTGACTGTAGAAGAAGATTTATCGGTGCTGACACCAAAAGGACGACAAGACGATTTAGAATTTGCCGTTTCTGATGAGCAGCAGTTAAATGCCCCCGTAGAGAAAGGAACGCAAGCAGCCACTCTGTTGGTAAAATTAGACGGTGAAACTATTACCACAGCACCTCTGGTGACGGCACAAACAGTTAATCGAGCCAACATTTTTATCCGTTTTTTCCGCGGTATTATTAATTTTATCCGCAGCTTAATTAATCGCATCTAAACTTTCCGTGTGATAAGAGATGGTTGCCATTCACCCCGCTTTCCTAATATTAATGTTACCATTCGACCCGCTGCACCTAGCAGAATTGGTGACCTCATTTTAGTGGTCCGGTTTTTCCGTAAGCAAAAGAGCTGTGCCGATTAAAATGCACAGCTCTTATCACTTTCAAGCCTTCCTTACCAGTTAATGAGATAATCCTACAAGATAAACATAATAAATAATATTGGTAATGTCTTTTTTATGTCCCTATTCACAAGTAAATATACTATTCCATATGTAAATCCTCCAAGTGCTGACAATAATCCGACTGAAATACTTCCTTTGGTAAAAGTATGTGCCAATCCCCATGTTAATGCTAATATAATTATGTTTCACTGGATCGATACACGGCAACACAATTTCGTCCTTTGGCTTTTGCTTTATACAGAGCATCATCTGCCTTTTTTAAGATATCTTCGATACTGCTGCTATTATTAATGTCGCCATAGATTGCCGCCACTCCAATGCTTACAGTAAAACTAATTTCCTGTTGCTCGTAAATCACTTTTATCCTTGACACAGTCTCTAGAAATTTCTTTGCGGCACCTTTTGCCTCATCCAAGGATGTATCCCTTAAAAGTACAGCAAATTCTTCCCCTCCTAAGCGTCCTGCAAAATCTGTTTTTCGAAAACTAGTCATTATTGTATTCCCCATTTTACGAATTACTTCATCTCCCGCTGCATGTCCAAATGTATCGTTGATGTTTTTAAAGTGATCTACATCAATCATCAATAAAGATGATCTCTTATTATGTCTTTTGGCCAAAGACAATTCCCTTTGAGCTAACTTCATAAACTCTGCTCTATTATAAAGACCACTCAAGGAATCTATGGTAGCCAAAATGGTTAGTTTTTCCTGAACCTTTTTCTTCTCTGTAATATCTCGGATACTTTTAAACATCCTCGTTTTCCTATCATGGGGAATGCCCAGGGGTAGTGCGCTAATCTCAAAAAAACGCTCTTCCCCATCAATCATCACAGAAAATTCTTGGGTAGTCTCACTTTTGAAAATTTCCAGCAGCTCTGGTTCCTGATTAAACAAATGCTCTATAGGATAGTTATCTAATGAAATATTTAATGCTTTAAAAAAATCTTTAGCAGCCTGGTTGTAATCAATTAGCCTTAGTCCTGATTCCAATATCATCATGCCATCAAGACTGTTTTCAAAAACTGTTTCTCGAGCAAGAGCCTTTATTTCTAAAAAATCATATTTGAGAATACCATAACCAATAATAAGTATCGAAATGGGCATTATTAAAGCCGAATAATCGATTATCCACTTATCGTAAGCAAAAAGAATCAAGATGATTCCGATAAGGGGAAGTAGGGAAGCAAAAAAGAAAACCATAAATTGAGGTTTAGTGTAGCCAGACATTTTTTTTCGATATCCTAAATAATAAATGATAATGGTCAGAAACAAGCACAATATAGTATGGGAAATATGGACAAAATACCAGAAACCTCTTTCCATATGCAAGGAATAAAATCCAAAAAACTGTTTTACCCCCCAATTCGTGTAAAAAAGATGGTGCCAAGAATTAGTAAGCCGTATGAAAAAAGTAATCACAGGCACAAAAAAGAGAACAACAGTCATCCGTCTACTTAGAGTATAAATTGTCTTGGTATAAAGAAGAGCCACCGTCAGCCATAGTACAGAAATAAAAGGTAAACCCAAATATTGAATCTGATTCCAAAAGATCAATTCTTGCAGATTGCTGCTGTTGATAATCATTAAATAACCAAACAAATAAACACCGACACATAATATAAAGGCAGAGAATATTTTTCGGTAGCTATTTTTACCCTTTGAAAAAAAGTATGCAGCAAAAAACTGTGTTAATATAACCGCTACAAATAGGTAAAGACTGAGAAATATTTTCATAGAAAACACCTCAAAACCACCAAGCATTCCTTAAAGCATCTCATAACAAAATATTAACATGCTTTAACATATCTTTCTACTAATTACCAATAATAAATTGCGATATAAAAACAGGGTATCTCACCTATCAGGTGCAATACCCTGTTTTTGTGATTTTATTTATCTTCCCGGAGGGCTGCCTGAGCCGCTGCCAGGCGGGCAATGGGCACCCTGAAGGGCGAGCAAGATACATAGTTTAGACCCGCTAAGTGACAGAACTCAATGGAGGAGGGATCACCACCATGTTCACCGCATATACCCAGCTTTAAATCAGGCTTAGCAGCACGGCCCTTCTCCACTGCAATCCTAACCAGGCTGCCGACGCCATCCCGGTCCAATACAGCAAAGGGGTTTTCCGGCAGCACTTTTTCCTGCAAATAGTGCAGAAGGAATTTCCCTTCCGCGTCATCGCGGGAGTAGCCAAAGGTTGTCTGGGTCAGGTCATTCGTACCGAAGGAGAAGAAATCAGCATGAGCGGCAATTTGATCGGCCGTCATACAGGCACGGGGCAGTTCGATCATGGTACCCACCAAATACTCGAAGGTTGTTCCGGTTTCAGCCATCACATCCTCCGCAGCCTGTACGACTAATTCACGCATTAATTTTAATTCATTCTCATGACCCACCAAAGGTATCATTACCTCCGGCACGACTACTTTACCTTCTGCCAGCAGAGCAGCAACAGCGCGGAAAATGGCCAGTGCCTGCATACGATAAATAGCCGGTGTTACTACACCAAGGCGGCAGCCGCGGTGCCCAAGCATAGGGTTAAATTCATGGAGTCCACGCACCTGCTTTAGCAGCTCTTCTTTCTCCCGCAGTAGTTGCGGATTATTGCCGCGTTCTTTTAACAAGGTAACTTCCACCAATAGTTCTTCCTGGTTCGGTAAAAATTCGTGCAAAGGAGGATCAAGTAAGCGAATAGTAACGGGTAGGCCATCCATTGCCCGCAGGATACCTTCAAAATCGCCCTGCTGAATTGGTAATAATTTGGCCAATGCATTTTCTCGTTCTTCTTCTGTTTTTGCTAAAATCATGTCCTGCACAATCGGCAAGCGGTCTTGCGCCATAAACATATGTTCTGTACGGCAAAGACCTATCCCTGTAGCCCCAAATTCACGCGCTTTTTGTGCATCTTCCGGAGTGTCAGCATTGGCGCGAATACCTAAAGTTTTAATCTCGTCAGCCCACTCTAAAAGAGTAGTAAATTCATCAGACAGCTCCGGATCAATTAGCTTAACGGTTCCGGCATAAACTTCACCGCTGGATCCATCAATAGAAAGCAGATCCCTTTCTTTAAAAACACGACCGCCGGCTGTCATGGTTTTGGCCATTAAATCAATCTTTATTTCTTCACAACCAGAAACGCAGCATTTACCCATACCACGGGCAACCACCGCTGCGTGGCTGGTCATTCCACCACGGCTGGTTAGAACTCCTTGTGCTGCCACAATCCCATGGATATCATCTGGGGTTGTTTCAGGACGTACTAAAAGAACCTTTACACCCTCACCGGCTAAACGTTCTGCCTCATCGGCGGTAAAAACAATTTCGCCAGAAGCAGCACCGGGTGATGCCGGCAAACCTTTAGCTAAAGGTTCGGGTTTAGCGTCCGGATCGATACGGCGGTGCAGTAATTGGTTAAGTTGAGTAGGATCCACACGTAAAAGAGCTTCTTCTTTAGTAATAAGACCTTCTTCCGCCATGTTAACGGCAATTTTTACAGCTGCAGCAGCCGTCCGTTTGCCTGATCTTGTTTGCAGTAGGTAAAGCTTACCGCGTTCCACTGTAAATTCAATATCTTGTACGTCACGGTAATGTTTTTCTAGTAACTCACAGACTTCTGTGAACTGTTTATATGCTACTGGCAGATATTCAGCCATCTCAGTAATTGGCAGCGGCGTACGAATTCCGGCCACCACATCTTCACCCTGAGCATTCAACAGGAATTCACCATATAGCTTATTAGTACCGTCAGCAGGGTTTCTGGTAAAAGCTACACCGGTGCCGCTATCTTCACCCAGATTCCCAAATACCATCATTTGCACATTTACTGCTGTACCCAAATCATCAGGAATCTTGTGTATTTGACGGTAAATAATAGCCCGTTGATTGTTCCAGGAATCAAAAACGGCCTGAATAGCCAAAATCAACTGCTCAAGTGGCTCTTGCGGGAAAGGTTTTTTTGTTTCTTTTAAAACAATTTTCTTATACTCTTCTACTAATTCTTTCAGTGCCTGCGCATCCAGCTCTGTGTCATATGTAACACCTAAAGCTTCTTTTTTGGCTTCCAATGTACGTTCAAAATGGAAAAGGTCAACATTTTGCACTACATCGGCATACATCTGAATGAAGCGCCGGTAACAATCATAAGCAAAGCGTTCATTATTAGACGCGGCAGCCAGGCCTAACACAGTTTCATCATTTAAGCCTAAATTGAGTACAGTATCCATCATCCCCGGCATGGAAATAACAGCGCCTGAACGTACAGAAACTAATAATGGGTTTTCCTTGTCACCGAATTTTTTCCCGGAAATCTCTTCTAAAGAATGCAGTGCAACCATTACTTCTTCCCGCAGTTCGTCCCAGATACTGTTCTCGTTACGCCTTAAATATTCAAGGCAAGCCTCTGTGGTAACTGTAAAACCTTGCGGCACAGGAAGACCGATCCTGGTCATTTCTGCCAGGTTTGCCCCCTTACCACCTAATAGTTCCCGCATCTGGGCATTTCCTTCTTGAAATAGATATACATGTTTATTCTTCATCCCCGGTTTCCTCCCTGACTAGTTGTAATATTTTATTGGCCACTTCTTCCACGGCCTTATTGGAAACATCAAAAATGGGGCAGCCGACACGTCGCATAATTCGTTCAGCATATTCCAGTTCCTCTAAAATACGCTCCATACTGGCATAATTGGCTTGAGCATGCAATCCTAAAGTTTTTAGTCTTTCCTGGCGAATTTCATTTAGTTGTCGCGGGTTAATAGTCAGACCAATTATTTTCTTGGCAGGAACCCAAAATAACTCTTCAGGCGGTTCTACCTCCGGTACTAGAGGCAAATTAGCAACTTTTAGCCTTTTATTGGCAAGATACATGGACAAAGGTGTTTTAGAGGTACGTGAAACACCTATCAAAACAACATCAGCCAGCAGCATTCCCCGTGGATCTTTTCCATCATCATATTTTACGGCAAATTCTACCGCTGCCACACGACGAAAATATTCTTCATCAAGCCGGCGAATTAAACCGGGTTCCAAATGGGGATCTAAATGCAGTAAACGACTAAAAGCATCCATCATTGGACCCATTACATCAACAGCAATTAAACCATGCCGCTCACTTTCTTTACGGATAGCCTGCCGGAGCTCCGGCAGTACCAATGTGTAAGCAACCATTGCCTGCCCGAGAGCTGCTTCTTCCACAACATCGACAATTGTTTCAACATCTGAGACAAAAGGAACCCGGCGGATATCCACATGACCAGAATTATACTGGCTGGCTACCGCTTTAACAACGAATTCTGCAGTTTCTCCAATTGAATCAGACACTACATAAACAACTAATTTACGGCTTATTGCATCCAAACGTTATGTCACCTCTTTAACTGCCTTCACTTAATTCCAGGAGCAGACGGGCAAGATTAGTTTTAGTAACCCGCCCCACTACTTTATAATTGTTGTCGGAACCTTGCATACGCACTACAGGCAGCGAATCAACTTCATGTTCACAAATCTTTTTCACCACATCCAACATTGTTTCCTCTTCCGTCACTGTATGCACTTGCGGCATTCGAGTCATAATGACACCTACAGGAATTTTATGCAGATCTGTATTGCCCAATGCCGTTTTCAGAAAATCCTTGCGTGACACGACGCCCTGCAAACAACCGTTTTCATCAACTACAAACAATGTGCCAACATCATCTAAAAAAAGACTCACAATTGCATCATAGACTGATGTTTGTTCACGAATCACAATGGGGCGGCTTTTGACGTCCCGCACAGTAAAGCGTGTTAAAACTTTAGAAACGGCAGTTAACACATTACCTGTGTAAAAATAGCCAACTCGTGGCCGGGCATCAATATACCCAGAAGTTGTTAAAACAGCTAAGTCTGGACGCAAAGCAGCCCTTGACAAGTTAAGCCGGGCCGCAATTTCTTCACCGGAAATGGGCCCATTCTCTTTTACAATTGCTAATATCTTCTTTTGCCTCGCATTAAGTTCGATTGTTGGCCCCTCCTCCGTTGAAATAGTATATACTATATCAAGCAAAAAGCTTATATAGTATATACTATATATGTTTTCTGTTTCCTGCTACCAACATTAATTTTTTTCTTGCACGATTTGCGAGATATCACCAAGAGTAAAGAAAAGAGCTTTTACCAGTGCGAGCAGTGCCAAACGATTTCTGCGTACAGCTTGATTCTTAACCATCACCATTACATCATCAAAAAAGCGCTCAATCGGAGTATATAAGGGAGACAATGCAGCAAAAACCTGAGCAAAATCATGCTTCGCTGCTGCTTCTGCCACAACTTTTCCGGCCGCAAGCACAGCTTGATATAGTTCCTTTTCCGCAGCAGTGGAAAATAAAGCAGGATCCACTTCAAATTGATTAAACTCTTTGGTTAAATTTGCTGCCCGGGTAAAAGGTATTAATATCCGGGTTAAATCAGTTGTGCCGAGTTTTCTTTGCAGCAATTGAGCCCGCTGCCACAGCCCCGGCAGATCATGTGCTGTGCCTCCTAAAACAGCAGCAATTACGTCATAGCGAATACCCTGCTCAGCAAAACTATGGCTTACACGCTGCAAAAGAAAATCTTTCAGTTCAGCCAAGACTTTTTCCGGCGCTGCAGCTGAATGGTCCTTTAATTCCGCCAGTGCCAATTCACATAACCGCTGCAAAGGAATGGCCAGTTTATGCGTCAATAAAATTGACACAACACCGTTAGCGCTGCGGCGCAGGGCATAAGGATCCTGCGAACTGGTGGGTATTAAGCCTAAGGTAAAACAGGAAGCCAACGTGTCCATTTTGTCAGCCAATGCGACCAATGCACCGGCTAAGCTGGCAGGTGGCTGATCGTGAGCAAAACGCGGTGCATAATGCTCAGCAATTGCAGTGGCCACTTCCTCTTTTTCACCGCCCAACCGCGCATAGTGCATACCCATAATGCCTTGTAGTTCCGGAAATTCATATACCATGTGTGTCATTAAATCTGCTTTAGCCAGAGCAGCTGCTCTCACTGCCGTTTGCTGAACAACTGTTTTGATATTCAACTCTGCTGCTAAAAGTTTAACCAGGTTAGTTATTCTTTTAGTTTTTGCTTTCATTGTCCCGAGAGGCTCCATGAAGACAATGTTATCAAGCAGCTGGGCATACTCGTCCAGTGACTTTTTACGATCCTCTTCAAAGAAAAAACGTGCATCTGCCAAACGGGCACGCAAGACGCGTTCATTACCGGCTCGTACATTCTCCAGAAAATCAACACTTGTACCATTGCTTACTGTAATAAAGTAGGGCAAAAGCTGTTTTTCCTGATTGAAAACAGGAAAATAGCGCTGATGTGTACGCATCGCCGTAATTAATACTTCCTGAGGGATCTCTAAATAAGCACTGAAAAACTCACCGGCAACAGCGCGGGGATACTCCACCAAGTTAACAACCTCTGCCAGCAATTCTTCATCCATTACAGTATGACCGCCCAGTTTCTCTGCTTCCGCTTTAATCTGAGTAATAATAGCTTTTTCCCGCTCTTGCGGGTCAACAAGTACATAATTTTGCCGCATCTTATCTTCATATGCTGCCGCATTCTCGAGAACTATCTTATCTGCAGACAAAAAACGATGTCCATAAGTTACATTTGACGATGTCAAACCGGCAAAAGTAAAGGGAATAGTATCACTGCCCCAAAGAGCAGTCAACCAGCGAATGGGGCGAGCAAAACGAACATCTTTACTGTACCAAAACATAGGTTTGGGAAAAGATATACTGCGCAGTAAACGTTCACAAAGCGCCGGCAAAACAGTATGGACAGCTTGTCCCGCAATTCTGCGTAAAGCAAAGACATAGGGAACACCGCCTACCTCCTCTATGGACAGTTCAGACATTTGTACTCCCTGAGCACGGGCAAACCCCAAAACAGCTTTACTTGGGTTGCCGTCAGAGTCAAAGGCAACTTTTACTGCAGGACCCTTCTTTTTCTCCTTTAGTTCCCGCTGCTTAGCCGCCACATCTTCCACCAGTATCGCAAGACGGCGTGGTGTACCCAAGACGCGTATCTGACCGTATGCCAGCCGTTCTTTATCCATCTCCCTGGCTGCCACTTCCTGCAGCTGCTGTAGTGCCGGAGCAATAAAACGCGCCGGTATTTCTTCTGTACCAATTTCTAAAAGAAAAGTTTCTTTACGCATTTTCAGCACCCCTTTCTGCCTGCAACAAAGGAAAACCAAGATCTGCACGTTGTTTTAAGTAAGCCTGTGCCACTTGCCGCGCCAAATTGCGTACCCTGCCAATATAAGCTGTCCTTTCCGCTACGCTGATAGCACCACGCGCATCAAGTAAATTAAAAGTATGAGAACATTTAAGCACCTGGTCATAGCCCGGCAAAACCAATCCTAATGATAATAATCGTGCAGCTTCTTTTTCGTGCATAGTAAAAAGACTAAACAGCATTTCCACATCTGCCTCTTCAAAACTATAAGTAGAATGCTCTACCTCTGCACGCTGGAAAATTTCACCGTAGGTTATTACTCCCTCCACCCACTCTAAATCATAAACATTTTCTTTGTTCTGCAAATACATGGCGATTCTTTCTAATCCATAAGTAATTTCTACCGAAACGGCGTCAACATCAATGCTGCCTACCTGTTGAAAATATGTAAATTGTGTAATTTCCATACCATCAAGCCATACTTCCCAACCCAGACCCCAGGCACCAAGAGTAGGAGACTCCCAATTATCCTCCACAAAGCGAATATCGTGCTCTTCCGGTATAATGCCCAATTCACGCAAACTGGCTAAATATAATGTTTGAATATTCTCCGGTGCCGGCTTGATAATTACCTGAAATTGATGATGTTGATACAAACGATTGGGGTTTTCACCGTAGCGACCATCTGTAGGCCGGCGCGATGGTTCCACATAAGCTACAGCCCAAGGTTCCGGCCCCAAGGCACGTAAAAATGTAGACGGGTTCATTGTCCCTGCACCTTTTTCAATATCATACGGTTGCGCTAATATACACTGCTGTTGTGCCCAAAAATTTTGCAGTTTTAAGATCATTGTCTGAAAATCCATACCAGATCCCTCCCCAAAAAATTAAAATAGCAAAATATTTGTACCTGCATTAGACACCCTGCTAACATATTAATATTTTAATTTAGTAAAAAAAGGAACTCCGTCCCATAGGGACGGGAAGTTCCCGCGGTTCCACCCTATTTGGCATGCGAAAACATGCCCTCTTTCTCATTGCCTTGCCGCCTGCCTGAAGCGCCTTTCCAATTGTTTCGCAGACCAGGCTCCCACCACTTCCCGGCTCGCTGACTGTTCCACATTGTACTCCTCTTCACACGGCTTTTTTTATTTGACAATACTGTAACAAAAACAAAAACAATCGTCAAGCTATTTGCAGCAACTTAAGCTTGTGACCAGTCAGGGTTGTCATACTCCGGCACATATTCCGGCACATCAACTTCCAATGTGTACTGTGCCATTAACAAAGCCATGGTACTAAGTGCTGTGGCACGTGGCGCCAGCAGAGCACCTGCAATTCCCAAAGTAGCAGGAATCTCCAGCAGTGTACCATCGCTATTTCTCACTTTAATGCGCGTCTTACTTCCTTTATGCAGAACTCTTTTTACTGGGCCAATTACATTTTCTGAGACCATATTTTCCGCTTCGCCCATTTCTAGGCCATTAGGCAAGTTGCCTTCTTCACCCTCAAAGATAATAATAGCCTCCACTACATCGCCATTAGCCTCTTCTAAAAGTTCACGCGCTTCAGTGTAGCTTAAACCTGTTCGTTCCCTGACCAAGTCAATTTTTTGAAGGGTTATTTCCATTTTTTCTGCCCTCCTTTTGGCGTTGATATCTTTAGTTTGTCTCAAGGACAGAAAAAATATTTTTTTGCCATTTAACTTTAAATATAACCCAAGTTTTGTAAAAAATCCACAGTTTTTAGTTTGGAAAGTCCCAAACCAAAGTGCAATGAATCGGAGCAAATACGGTGTATTTCTCTCCTTACATCAGGAGGAATAATACAGACAGATAACTTAAAAAAACCCATTTTAAGCAAATGCTTCATTGTTGCTATAGTAGCTGCACTTACGGTATAACTTGCAAGGGGATGTGGACAGTGAACACAAAGCAATTCCCCCGCAGCAGGATTAAAATAATAGGGACCCTGTGTGCTACCGCAAAGATTGCAGCATTCTATGGCAGGACGTATTCCCAAATGATCAAGTAGGCTGATTTCAAAACAAGATGCCACACGTTGAGGATTGCTGTCTTGTTCCAGTGCTTCTAAAGCTGTTACCAGCAATTTAAAAGTATTTTCCGCCGGCATTCCCTCAGGCAGAGTTCGCTCACACAATTCACAAAAATACTGAGCATAGGCAAAACGTTCCAAATCACCATGCAGCGAGGTATAAGACTTTAAGAGCTCCCCTTGGATAAAAGTAAATAGAGTTTTGCCCCGGTGAAGCAGGATATAACTTACATTCAAAGGTTCCAGTAAAGACGCAAACTTACTTTTTGTTCTGCGGCTTCCCCTCGCACTGGCCGTCACAATACCTGCATCTCGGGTAAAAAACTTTACCATTTTATCAGCTTCACCTATTGCACGTACCCGCAGGACCACGGCCTGACTTCTTAATTCTGCCATTACTTACTCTCCCTATTCGAACTCTAAACCCAATGACTGCCAAGCTCCCTCTTTATTACGCCAGTCAGCTTTAACCTTTACCCACAGCTGCAAATTTACAGCACTGCCCAATAGAGACTCAATATCGTGCCTAGCCATTTGGCCTATTTCCTTTAGTAATAAACCCTTTTTACCAATCACAATTCCCTTCTGTGACTCGCGTTCCACATAAATATTAGCTTGTATATCAACTAAATTTCGCCCTGGCCGTGCTGACATAGATACAATCTCCACTGCCACAGCATGAGGCACTTCATCATGTGTTAACTGCAGAATTTTCTCCCTGATTAATTCCGCTACAATCAGACGTTCCGGCTGGTCAGTAATCATCTCGGCAGGATAGTATTGTGGGCCTTCTTCCAGATGCTCCAGCATTAGCGATAGCAGCTTTTCTTTATTTATCCCCGTCAGGGCTGATATTACAACTTCCCCGGCAAAAGGATAAAGAACACGGTAATGTGCCAGCAATTTTTCTGCCTGCTGCATACCACTACGGTCAGACTTATTTATGACTAAAATCACCGGCGTCTTAACGGCCTGTAATTGTTTAATTATATATTCATCACCTGTGCCTGGCCCAGCCGCTGCATCAACCAAAAAAAGAATTAAATCTACTTCACTAAGCGTCCGCAAAGAAACTTGTACCATTTTTGCTCCAAGTTTATGGTGCGGCTTATGAATCCCCGGTGTATCAAGAAAAATCATTTGATATGTATCAGTGGTCAGTATACCACGTATTTGGTTGCGTGTTGTTTGTGGCTTTTCAGAAATAATAGCCATTTTTTCACCAACCAAGGCATTCATTAAAGTTGATTTGCCAACATTAGGCCGACCAATTAGAGCAATAAAGCCAGAGCGAAACATGCAATCACCTCACGCAATTAGGGTTCTCTCTCCAGCGTTAATTATCCTGCAGGAAGCCAATCGAGCTATTTAAGAAGTGACATTTGGTAGTTGTTTTTTAAACGCTTCAAATTACGGCTGGCATTAATCCGGTTATAGAGGGTTTTGGGACTAATCCCCAGGATTCTTGCTGATTCGTTAATATTAAATCTTGCTTCCTGCAGCACAGATTCAATAATAATCTCCTCTCCTTCCTGCAAAAGACCACTACCATTACGAGGTAAGGATTTTAAGTTTTTCAACATTGATTTTACACGATGACGCCGGTAACTTTTTTGTACATAATCAGGCAAATCATAAAAAGATAGTTGTTTTTTCTCTGATAAGTAAACAGCTCTTTCCAAAACATTTTCCAACTCACGCACATTACCGCGCCAATCGTAATATTTTAAGGCTTTCATAAATTCATCCGGGATCTCAGGAATTGGAAGTGCTAAAGTCTGGCAGTACTTCTTAACAAAGTAATTTGCTAATACAGGAATATCCTCACGATGCTCACGCAAAGGCGGCAACTTAATAATGAAAGTGCTGATTCTAAAAAATAAATCTTCCCTGAATGTACCGTTATCAGCTTCTTTTAGCAAGTCTTTTTTACTGGCAGAAATAATACGCGCATCAAAAGAAATCTCCCGGGTTCCACCTACTTTAACAATTTGCTTGGAAGAAATAACTCTCAGCAGCTTTACTTGAACCGGTAGAGGCATACTTTCCACTTCATCAAGAAAGATTGTCCCGCCGCAGGCAGCTTCAAGCAGGCCACTCTTACCACTTTTCAATGCTCCTGTAAAAGTACCGGGCTCATATCCAAACAACTCGCTCTCCACCAGTTCCGCAGGAATAGCACCGCAATTTACCGCAATAAAAGGACCTTTACTACGTAAACTTCCATTATGAATAGCCTGAGCAAATAATTCTTTACCCGTACCACTTTCTCCATATAAAAGTACTGGTGAAGAAGAATTGGCAACTTTAGCTGCCACCCTTTTAGCTTCATTTATTTTTGCACTCACGCCAATGATATCGTTAAAACTCACCAGCGAACTGCTCTTGCGCTCTATTTTTACCTGTTCTTCTGCCAATTCTTCTAGATACAATATATCAGTAGCTTCTTCTTGCGTAAGCCGCTGCACTGTAACTAAACAATCTTTTTTTCCTCCGGTCAGATTTAATGTAATGTACTTTCGTTTTAATTCAGAGCCCGTGGCAAAATGCGCCAGCTGCTTTTCCAGCTCTTTGTCAATATCTTTTCCCTTACTGATACCTAGTATCTCAAGCAGCCTTTCATTATATAACTGCACTTTACCCTCTTTAAAAAGAACTGCTCCTTGGGGCAAAACCTCAAAAATGCGGCGCATAATCTCCTTATTTTCCCGAAAAGCATTTGTTGGCATAAATAACACTTCCTTCTGGCAAAATACCTACACTTAAATTGTATCAGAAAATTGCGGCGGTTTAAAGAATACGGCAAAACCTTTTGCAGCCCCAATTGCAATAATTCCTCAGAAAATTAAAAAAGATTTCACTGCACAGTACAGTGAAATCTTTTCCTTTTAGCTTAGCTATTACGCATTGGCTACTACTTCCTCGTTTC
>JAAZJT010000049.1 GCA_012800215.1 Bacillota bacterium
CAAAACTGGAAGCCCTGGCAGATGCTATTGCTGAAGCTGTGGGCGTGCTGGAAGTAGATGCAGAAGCTAAAACTGTTACCATTACTCAGGAGTTGCCTAAAGGTAGTGACAGTGAGACCGAAAATAAGGACCTGAACTGGTCAGTGGAATTACTTTTTGAACAGTACACCGGAGAATAGGGCAATTTAAAAAACTAATTAACAAAAAGGGGACATCTTTAGGTCCGTGACGGCAGGTGTCCCCTTTTAGTTCAAAGAAAGGCTTGCATCGTATGAAAATTAAAGTAAGCAAAGATAAAAAAATTTTGGCAATATCTGTGCTGGTACTGGTTTTCATCGGTGTCAGTTATGCCATGACCAATGCCCAGGCGTATATGGAATCAACTTTTGTTACCGGCAGCTTACTGGAACTTATACCGGAGGAGTGCCGCGTACTAGAAACAAGTAAAGGGGTTTTGGCTGAAGTAGAATTTCAGCGGGACAAGTCCGGTAAGATTATGAATAAAACAGATATTAATTTATTGGCAGCAAATGTTACTGCCGGTTCCTTTGCTGAATATCGGCTAACCATTCAGAATATCAGCGAGCTGACTGTGACAGTTGATGAATGGCGTCTGGAAATAGATAAGGAAAACAATTCATTGGCTGATTATATTTCCTTTTCAGGGATAGTTACGGTTAAGCACCATGATGGGGAGTATACAGATATTTTAGGTTCTTTTGAAAATGTCACCCTTGCAAGACTAAGTAGTGCTTTGACGAGTGTGATGCAATATAGAAAAATAGAAAGAGATGACAAAATCGTTTTAGATATTAAACTGCAGTTTGTTGATGAGATAGAGCCATTTAGGCGTAACCCCGGTTTATCTTATGAGTTGATTCCGGTCTTTATCCAGTATTTCCCGGAAAATAATGATTTAGCACAGGAAAGTGAAAAGCCATGAGCGCTTTATTTTGGAAAAAAGGCAAAAAAATGAGGTTTTTTAATCTAGCGCTAGTCTTAACCGTTCTTATTTTAACATTAGGTGTCATGGGAGCCGGTTATGCTGCCTGGACGCAGAAATTTACTGTTGAAGGTAATATCACTACCGGTCAGCTGCAAATAAAGATTAAGGATGCTGTACTGGAGAGTTCTGCCGGACATGATTCACTTTCGTTTACAGCGCATCAAGATAACGGTGTGGTTGAGAAAATAGATATGAATGTGGCAACATATGCCAATCCCTATCAGGCGGTTATTGTTTTTACAGTGGAAAATACGGGAACTGTTCCGGCAGCTTGTAGCGGCCTCATAAAAGATGCTTATCCGGAAATAAAAATGGAAATTGTCGAGGTGCCTGACGTTATTGCACCCGGAACAACCGGTCAGATTAAAGTTAAGATTAGCGGAAGTTATTGCCAAAATTTAAACTTTAGCGCCTTTCTAAAGTTTGAACAGGTTATAAGCGGAAAGTAGCAGCCGGAGGGAAAAGATGAAGTATTTCAAAGGTATTATTATTCTTATTTTGCTTATGTCGTTTTTAGTGATCGGCACAAGTTATGCATTATGGACTCAGGATTCCGAAATAAAATTTGCGCTGACTATTAGTACTCCCCCGGAAGAGGAATTTACTTGTGGTACTTATGATACTATTCAGGAAGGTATTGATCTGCTAAAAGGCAGTAAATACAATTTTATAGCCAGCCGTCTTGATAATTTTGCCAATATGTTGGCAGCACGTGTCACTGAACTAAATAATTTGCCTGTAGGTGGTATCACCTGGGATGAGCTACTGCATGAGTGTGCGGAATACCGGGATGTGGCAAATAATAAATTCGGCGGTTACCTTAACAAGTATGGGCAGTGTATTAATAAACTAGCTAATTTTTATAATCAATCTACTCCCGAAGAAAAGGCGGCAGTCCCTGATTTTTGGGACCAGCATACCGCTTTATGGGCATTACATTCCCAATTGTGGAATAAACGCAGTACGCTTTATACGGCGATTAATGAAGTACAGGAAGCCGGCGAAACGAAAATAAAATAAGACGCCGGCCAGTAAAGTAAATAACTTCACGAACGCCGGCGTTTGTTTTAGCCTTTATTGATTATCTGATTGGCATAAAGAGCAGCTTGTGTTCTGTCAGCAAAATTCATTTTCTCCAGGATTCGGCTGACATGTTTTTTTACCGTATTCTCGCTGATAAAAAGTTTATCAGCGATTTTTTTATTGGACATGCCTTCAGCAAGACAGAGTAAAACTTCCATTTCACGCGGAGAAAGTATATCCGACTGCTCCTCTACCTGTTTATTATGTGTTTGTTTTTCCACAAAAGCAGGATCAAAGTATTTCCGGCCTTTGAGGACTGTTTTTACAGCATAGACAATATCTTCAGGAAAGGCATCTTTTAAAATATAACCGTCTACGCCGGCACCCAAAGCTTGTTCAAAATCTGCAGGAGCGGCAGAAGATGATAACACCACAAATTTACATTTTGGGTATTTGTTTTTTGCCAAAGAAATAAAGTCAATACCTTTTTCATTTTTTAATTTCATATCAACCAGGGCAAGATCAATTGGCTGTTCAGACATTACTGCCATGGCTGTTTTAATGTCATTTGCCTGCTTGATACTATCTATTTCATCTTCTCTGCGTAGGATGTTGCTAATACCATTGCAAACTAATGGATGGTCATCAACAATTAGTATATTCATGGAAAAGCCTCCATATTCAACAATTAACTATATTATAGCAGAAAAAATTTTTTTAGGTATTAATAGGGTGACAGAAATTGTCTGAAGATAGGATTTAATATAGAATATTGCTGAAAAGCGCTATGGTGTGCAAAATGCTAAATTGTTCAAGCAAAAATTTGGGCCGCAGCTCCGCTTCCTAGCTTCTTCTTGGCACCGGGTACGCTAGTAGACTTTGTGATAGATTTACTCAACCACAGGTAGAATCGTAAGTTCTGCGGCAAGGTGTTCAGTAATCAAGTCTTACAGACTTGACAAATAAAGTGGACAAGTTAAAATTTAGAAACATAGGGGAAATTTATTTCAAAAACGAAAAGAGGTTTTAGAATGGCTAAAGTACCCACACGGGAAGAAGCTTATGCGCTTCTTACGGAGTATAATAAAAGTGATAGTTTAATTAAACATGCTTTAACTGTGGAAGCGGTTATGCGCCATTTTGCCGAACTGTTTGGTGAAGATCCGGAGAAATGGGGTATTATCGGTTTAGTGCATGACTTAGATTACGAAATGTATCCCGAGGAGCATTGCAAAAAAACGCAGGAAATTTTGACGGAGAAAAATTGGCCGGAAGATTATATCCGCGCCATTGTCAGTCATGGCTGGAAACTTTGTACTGATGTGGAGCCTGTGGAAAAAATGGAGAAAGTATTATATGCCACTGATGAATTGACTGGTTTAATTGCTGCCACCGCACTGATGCGGCCCAGCAAAAGTATTCTTGATACAACGGTTAAGTCGGTAAAAAAGAAATGGAAACAAAAAAGCTTTGCGGCGGGAGTAAACAGAGAAGTCATTGAAGAAGGTGTTCAGATGCTGGGCATGGAACTGGAGCAGGTGATGGCTGAAACTCTTACTGCTATGCAGAAAGTCGCAGACAACATTGGCTTAAGGGGTATGCACGATTGATATCGGAAAAAACATTAAGTTATTTTTGGCTTAGGTAGAGGTAACATATTCAGACAACATCTTTAGATAGTATTAAAACACGTGACATCAACTTCACGTGTTTTAATACTATTATCAGGCAAATACAGATTCACGGGGGAGTGGTTATTATTAATAGTATTACTACAGCAAGTGGAGAAAAGATTATTATTCGAGAGACGCAACCTGCAGATGCCGGCGCTTTACTGCAATTTTTAGAAAAAGTAAGTGCAGAATCAGATTTTTTAACCTTTGGAGCGGGAGAGTTTGAAATGACAGTGGCAGAGGAGGAAAAATTTCTTGCCGGGATTGCTGCTCAAAGGAACTCCTTGGCATTAATTGCGCTATCGCAGGCAAAAGTTGTGGGCAGTCTGACCTTCATTGGCGGCAAAAGAAAAAGGGTGGAGCACGCAGGGGAGTTTGGCCTTAGTGTTTTAAAAGAATACTGGCAGCAGGGAATAGGCAGTGCGTTAATCCAAAGCCTGTTAGTATGGTGCAAACAGTCAGGAATCAGAAAAGTTAATTTACGTGTCCGTGAGGATAATCTGACAGCAATCAAGCTTTATCAAAAATTTGGCTTTCGTGAAGAAGGCCGCATTAGCCGCGAGTTTTATCTTAATGGGCGTTTTTATGATTCGTATGCCTTAGGATTAATAATCGATTAAGTTGCTGCATGGTGCCTGGAGAGATGTTAAAACGAATATCAACAAAAAATCATTATCCATTGTGCAGGTGAATAGGTTATTTTATAGAAAGTAAACATGAGCAAAAAATAAATTTTGCTTAAATGTGAGATAAAGAGGAGTGATGCAAATGCTGGTTACAACTACCCCCAATATTGAGGGCAGGAGAATTGTTGAATACCGTGGTATTGTCTTTGGTGAAGTGATTTCCGGAGTAAATTTTATTAAAGACTTTACTGCATCACTGAGTGATTTCTTTGGCGGTCGTTCTGGTACTTATGAGGGAGAACTGATAGAAGCACGGGAAATGGCAATCGACGAAATGGTAAAGCGTGCAAATGCCATTGGTGCCAATGCTGTAGTGGGCGTGGATATTGATTATGAAGTCCTGGGGCAGAACGGAAGTATGTTAATGGTTACTGCTTCCGGTACAGCCGTTGTAGTTGAATAACGCTGCTTTACTGTGTACTTGTTATACATGATAAATATTAAAGTGAGAATTTTGAGAAAGGAGCGAATGTAGATGAATCTTTTGGAAACACGGCGCAGTATACGTAAATATACTGAGCAAAAACTTACTGATGAGCAAATTGAAAAACTGCTGAGGGCAGCAATGTCGGCTCCATCCGGTAGGAATGTCCGTCCCTGGCACTTTGTAGTGCTAAGCGACCGTAAGGTGCTAGATGGTATTCCTGTCTTTGCTCCAAATACGGCTCCGCTGAAAGGTGCTCCAGCTGCTGTAGTAGTGTGTGGCGATTTAAACAAAGATGTGGGGCTATGGGTGCAGGATTGTTCCTGTGCAACTCAAAATCTGCTTTTGGCAGCACACTCAATGGGGTTGGGCGGCGTTTGGCTTAATATCTATCCCAATGAGGAAAAAATGGCCAAAATGCGTGAACATCTAGGAATGCCCGAGCATATTGCGCCGTTCTGTGTAGTGGCCGTTGGCTATCCGGCAGAAGAAAGACCGCAGATAGATCGCTATAATCCGGAACTTGTTCACTATGACCGTTGGTAACACTTATAGTTAAACGTAAAAAGGGAGCTTAAGAGGGCAAACGAAGCGATTCGTTTGCCCTCTTAAATA
>JAAZJT010000050.1 GCA_012800215.1 Bacillota bacterium
CCAACCGTGTGTAGCAGTATTCCCGGTTCTAGTTGAAGATACTCTTGAGGCAGCCCGGGTACTGGCAGAGATACTGTACATACCTGCTGAAACTGTTTCTGGAAAAATCGGAACGATAAAACAAGGGAAAAACATAAAAATAGTAAACAGCCCCTTTATTCTTAAAGCCAATGTTTCAGAAACAGAGATAGAAAAAATCCGTCAAGCACAACTCCCCGGGGTTTATATTCTCCCCCTTGTTACCCGGTACCAAACGGATTGGCCGGCAGTGCATCTTCTTGGTTATGTCGGTGCATCCGGTAGCAATGATGGGGCTAGTGCCCGGGGCACAGAAGGAAAGACAGGTATAGAAAAACAGTACGATAGTTTTCTGTCTGGGGGTGCCAGTGAAAAGGTGGCTATCTTGATTGATGACCGGGGCAGAGCATTATCCGGCAGGGGATTTACTTTGCTTCCTGCCACAGAGAGAGCAGTTAAGGAAATGTATGGAATAGAAATAACCATTGATTACCGGTATCAACAGGCAGTGGAAGAGGCATTAGGAGATAAATCGGGGGCCGTAGTGGTGATGGATGTAAATACTGGAGATATTCTCGCAATGGCCAGCAGTCCTAAGTTTGATCCTTATATGTTGGAAAAGCCGGTAAGCAGTGATGCCTATGTGAATAAAGCACTGCAAAGCTATCCCCCAGCATCGGTCTTTAAAATTGTGCTTGCCGCTGCTTTATTGGAAGAAGGATTAGTTCACCCCGACGATATTTTTGTCTGAGAAGGTAAATTTATTATGCCCGGAGGGCATGAGGCTTCCTGCTGGTTTGACGAAGGCCATGGCGACATCAGTTTTACAGAAGGTTTGGCCCATTCCTGCAATTCGGTATTTATTGAAAATGGTCTAAAACTTGGCGGAGCGTTGATACAAGAATATGCAAACCAGTTAGGTTTGCTGGAAAATCGAATTATTGGAATTTCCGTACCTCAGGTAAACCGTCTTTCTTTTAATTCTGCGATTCCCGGTGATATTGCTAATATTTCAATGGGAGAGAATGGGATTAGGTTAAGTCCTGTTACTGTCGCCAAATTAGTCAGTGAAGTTGCCAACGGAGGTCTGGCTGTTGTTCCTCGGGTAGTAATGGGAATTAGAGATGAGCAGGGTCAAATAATAAAAAAATTTGCCCCAGATACTCAGACTAGGGTGATTTCGTCTGCAACAGCAGAGGAACTAAAAAAAATGCTGAAAGATGCTGTTCGGGACGGAACAGGAAAAACTGCACAAGTTTTAGGAATAAGTACCGCTGGAAAAACCGGTTCTTCAGAAACTGAGGGCGCTTGGTTTGCCGGATTTGCTCCCTTTGATCAACCCAGATGGGCGGTAGTTGTTTTTATCCACAAGGGCAATTCCGGAGCCGGTGATGCGGCTCCGGTTTTTCAGAAAATTGTTTCCCGGCTTGTTAATCTAGAAGAATTAAAATAAATTTATTAGACTGTTGAGAAGGGTATTTAAGTTTTTTTGCTTTACGGGCTTTTAGCAAGGAATTATAAGAGAAACATTGCCCGTGTTTCGTTTCCCAAAAACGTAAATACCCAATGGCACTCTTTCAACAAACTGTTGAAAGAATTTAATTTTCACTTTCGATAAGTGTCACATTAGCAAAAATTAAAGCATAAAATGTAAGACCGACACTTTTCGGAGGTGGCTTAATGGGGGCTGAGTGGGGTGCGATGCTGGCCTTTGCATTGATAAAAGGGCTCTCTATCATGCTGGGTTATGTCAGTAATAACGCATTTCCTCGGAAGTTATCAGAAGAAGAAGAAGCTGAATATATCCGTCGGTATGAGTTGGGTGATGAGGAAGCACGGAATGTTTTGATTGAGCATAATCTGCGTTTGGTGGCGCACATCA
>JAAZJT010000051.1 GCA_012800215.1 Bacillota bacterium
CAATTCCGCGGCCAGCAGGAGGGCTAAACATGTTTTGGCATCTGTAATTTCACCGCTTTGAACCATCTGCAGGGCACTACTTAAAGGAATTTTCTGTACAGTTAGCAATTCCCCCTCATCAGGCTGAGCATTATTCGTCTCTCTTAAGCCGGTGGCCAGATAAAGATATATTTTTTCCGAAGCAAAACCGGGTGAAGTATAAACAGCTGTCAGAAGTCTCATTTCCTTTGCCACCAAGCCGGTTTCCTCAGCTAATTCACGCTCTGCACAGGCGCGGGGTTCTTCCCCGGGATCCAGTTTCCCTGCGGGTATCTCCAATAATTCTTTTTCTACTGCTTTACGATATTGCCGTACAAAATAAACTTCTTTATCCTTATTTACGGCTAGAACTGCAGCTGCACCCCCATGTATTATCACTTCCCGAGTGGCAGTCATACCGTTTATCAGGGCAACTTTATCTACACGCAGCGTTACTACCTTACCCTGATAAATAACTTGTGAAGAAATGGTTTTTTCATTATGTTCAGTAGACATAACTTTATCACCTCAAACATATAAGTTAATACTGACAAAAAGGGCCAAGCCTTAAAAATGGGGGATTTTATGCAAACTATCGCACAAAAAAAACATTTTATCTTTATTGGTACCATCCGTGAACTACGTTACTTTTTGCGCACATTGCCGCAAAATTTAACACTGAAAGCTTTTATTGAGCAGCAAATTCATTAACATAAAGTAGTTAAATGCTTTGCCGCCGCAACTGCAGCTAAAAAAAATGCGGGGTCTTCACTAAGTGTATGCCCCATGGTTTTACATAACTGTTCATCAGCAATTAAATGAGCTAAAGTAAGATTATCATAAAAAAATAAACTGTGCTTCTTATCAATTTGGTGTGTTTCAATTTGCTCTTGCAGCAACTGCTGCTCCTCTGGTTGAAGAACCGGCAGCGGCAAATCCACCGGTACCAGGACGGCATGTTTTAGGGCAGTAATGGTGTGATGTGATAAACCACGGTGCCGTGGTCGTGCATCAGCAAAACTGATACGCGGCAGTACCACAGCTTTGCCCTGCAAGCTGAAAACACGATTGAGATTATCTGCTAATTCCATGCCGCTGAAACCAAAAGGCGTGGCAGTTCCAGCCACCCCAGGTCCCATACAGACTATCGTAATATCTGCCTCCAGCACATGACGGGCCGCCAATAGCCCGCTATAAATATTAATTGCTTCTAAATCCCCGCCAAAAGCGTGCCCGGCTGTAATCACACCACATAACAATCCACGTTCTTTTAAAACCCGTACAGTATTGCTAAAAAAAGCAGGCAGTGCGCCGCCGTCTGTCATGAGATAAGCGATGCGCCAAGCAGGCTTTTTTATTTTTAGTGTCAGGACTGCCGGTGCCAACATACTATGTAATTCAGCCACCAGTACAGGCATACCTGCCAATGACACTGCCTCTGTCATTATTTTATGGGCAGGCGAAGCTTTTTCTTCTACAGATAGCACCCGTACTTGCAGCGGCGTATAGCGCAATTTCATTATGTGTCCTTTCCCTTTACTCTGGTGCTTTAGACGCCTAAAGTTTAGAATAACAAAATGATAACCGCCACTACCTAAATTCAATTCCACGGCAACAGTATTTAATGCTACCCGGTCTCCTGTAACTGCCGGTCCTGTGAAAGGAATATAATTTATAGCACGTGATGTTTGCCCGTCAATTTGTACAGTTAAAATTTCGCAATAAGGTGATTGAACTTCCACTTTTTCTACAGTACCAATATTCTGGCTATACATTAACCATCACCAACCATAGGATTCTGCAAAAAGCATTTTAATCCTCCTGTAGCGTGCTGTTTTGCAGCCTCCCTAAATTATCAAGAAAACATAATACCCGATTGCGTGCAATCACTTTTGTTAGTGAAAACTTCTCTGCTAATACATGAACAGTACACAAAAAGCAGAAAAAACAAAACTGTAACCAGAAAGGTGAACTTACCGCTACTGCCAAACCTAATACACCACCAAGAATATTAGACCCCGCATCACCCATCATTCCTTCCCCTGCTAAATCCCATGGTAAAAACACAAGAGCAGTAAGTAAAAATGGGAAAAGCATTAAGATCGGGTCTTCTCTTTTTACATACGCCAGATAAAGTATAGACAGTAAAAAAAATAATTTTAGTGCGCGGCCGGGTCGCAAATCAAAAAGATTTATTAAATTAGCTGTAAGCGCCACCATAGCTGCCTGCCAGACAGCCTGCAATAAACTGCTATCCGGCAAGCCTTTGACGGCTAAAAAACAAATTAAATAACCGCCTGCAGCTTTTAACAATCCCGTAGTAATTTTTCCTTTTAATAAGCTGGAGAAATGCCCCTTTAATCCTTTAACCTGTTGGCTACCCCACACATCATCCACAAAACCTAAAAACCCCAACCCCATGGTAATTACCAATGTCCGCCAAATGAGACTGGAAGCTATTAAATCTGCTCTCAAAGCCCAAGCTGCTGCGGCAAAATAAGTAAGGACAAAGATAACTCCCATACTTTGTGGAATTGCCTGCGCTTGATAGTTCTTAGCCGTTAAGCCTACATGATGAGCACATTTAGTCCAGAAGGGAACTACTGCAGTAGCAACAGCAATAGTAATAACAAAATACAACATAGTATTCATGACATTCTCACCCGCTGACAAAACCAGAGTTCTCTCAATGTGCGTAATAAATGCAAAAATTGTCTACCGCGGTGCAGGACGCCCTTTAAATCTCGCCCCGTTTCCCGATGTGTCATCTCTACAGCAATTTCTTGCAGGCGATAGCCATTACGCAAACATTCCACAGTTAATCCCACTTCCACTCCAAAACCTTGTGCAGAACAGCAGTTTATCTTTTCCCAGACGCAGCGCCGTAGGACACGTTGTCCGGATAAGGGAGAATGGGGCCGATAACCACACAGTTTAACTATGCCATATCTGGCCAAACCCTTCACCAAGCCAAAACCTCCACGGCGTTTAGCTGGGGGAAAAGCAGCAATCGCCATATCTGTTTCCTTATTAAGCACCGGGGGAATTAATAAGGCAAATTCCTTGGCACTACTGCCCAAATCTGCATCCACGAAACACAATATGTCTGCCTTTGCCAAATTTACTCCCATTGCCAGCGCACCACCTTTACCTCTGTTTTGCGCCAGCTTATGCACACTGGCTCCTGCAGCAGCTGCTATCTCGGCTGTTTGATCTGTAGAGCCATCATCTATTACCCAGATTTCATCAATCAATTTTATTGATTGCAAAGCTTGTATTGTATCTCTAATTGTTTTTTCCTCATTAAAAGCTGGAATAATAGCTGCTATTGTCATTTGCTACTCCTTTAGAATGTGGCTATTAATTCATCAGCCGCTTCTTTAATGCCAAAATTACCGGCACAGCCTCGTAAAACAGATAAAAGTGAATATTGCCCAAATATTGTTTCCACATTATCTATGGTTGATATTCCCCATGATTTTAGTTCTCCCAGGCAGGATTTTTTTACATCGCTCCTTTCTAAACCTACCACTGTAATTGCTTCATCACGTAGTAACTGCACTATTTCTTGTAACAGTTTTTTATCTATTTGACCCTGCTCACCGCACAGCAGCAAAACTGCATCAGCCCTTTCCAACGGCTCAATTTCAATTTTTACTTCCTGCCGCTCTAGAAAAGGCATTAACTGAGCATTCATTTCTTCACTTAAACTTTCCTTTATCAGCATTGTACTTAAAATTTTTCCCAGTCCTGCTGTCTTCCCACTTAAAGTCGCTACATCCTCAATTTGAATTACACTACAAATTACTGTCCCTGCATCCTGCAGCATTGAAAGAACTCCCTGCGGAATGCTTGTTGCATGATAGATAATTGCAATTTTCTTTTCTTTTAACGCATCTTTAACCAGATTAGGATAAAGGGCTTCCTGAAATTTTTCCCAGAGATACAAGTCGCGCGTCAGTGATTGCAGACTTGCTTCCAACTGCATTCTTTCCTCACGCAAACTACGATAATCATTTGTCATTTGCTCTATTAACAAACGCTGCTGTGTTACCAGCATATTTTCACTGATGCTGGTTCCTATAATAATACCAAGTCCTAGCGCTAAAAATACTGCTACTAAAGAAATGACATGATCTCGTAGTCTAAACAAATAAATTACCTCCTGCTATAATGCCAGACGCAAACGAAAGGCAATTAAGCGAAAAAGATGACGTACTGTGGGATTGGCTAAGGCAAGTGCCAACACTGGAATAGCTGCTGCCACTGCCAGTAAAACCAAAGAGCGCCCCGATACCTGCGACCGATAGAGCTGACTAACGCCTCGAGCATCAACTAGGCGGCTCCCTACTTTGAGGCGGACTAAAAACGTACTGGCCATACCTTTTCTACCCTTTTCCAAAAAATCAATCATATTTGAATGAGTACCAATTGCTGCAATCAGTCTTGCCCCATTTTCATATGCTAATAAAAGAGCAATATCTTCACTGGTTCCCGGAGCCTCCATTGTTTTGGCAGTAAGGCCAAGTTGATTAATCCTGGTCATCCCCGGTGCCTTACCATTTGGGTAAGCATGTACTACCAGTTCCTTACTTTTTTTTAAAGCAAAATCACTGACACTATCCATATCACCAACCACTAAATCAGGAGTATAGCCAAATTCCACTAAGGCATCTGCTCCACCGTCAACACCAACCAATACAGGCTTAACCTCATCAATATATTGTTTAATAGCCTCTAAATCCTCCCGATACGATTGACCGCGGACAACTACAAGCGTGTGTTTACCAGTAAAAGTTGTCTTAAGCAAAGGCATTTTTAATTTACCTAAAATCAGTTCTTTTTCTTTACGGGCATAATCTAAAGTATTTTGTACAAAAGCATCAAGCAAATTGCCTAAATTTTGCTCTGCTGTTTTCATTTGCTTCTCTATAAGTTCCTGGTCAATCAGGCGAGCCGTACCTAAGTACTCACTACCCCTCCAAATTTTACCATCAACAACTGTTAGGATTTCACCATCATGCACCTTTGCCATTAAATCTGCGCCTGCTAAATCAAAATGAGGAATTTTAGCTTTCCATAAGACTTGAGGTCCCAGATTAGGATAGTAACCTGATATGGAGCTGCTGGCATTAATTACAGCCCGGATTTTCTGTTCACTCAGTGCTTGCGCCGCCAGTTCGTCTAAATCACGGTGATCTATCAGCGCAATATCACCCGGCTTAAGCCGTGCTGCTAATATTTTTGTTTTTTTTCCAACTTTAACAGGCCCTTGAATAACAGAACTTTTAGCAAAACTTTTCATTTAGTACTGGCTTCCCTTTTTTATTAATATACTGAGCCAAAACAAATAATCATCGTTTATTATAGCCAATATAAAAAAGAAAAACACTTGACCCCTCAATATACGCTAAAATTGAAAAAATCGCTTGCACTTTTTAAGCAAACGATTTTCCAAAACTAACAGTATGTGAAAAAATATATTTTAATGTACACTCTTTCCGTAAAGCCGCAAACGATCAGCAACTAAGGCAATAAATTCAGAATTAGTGGGTTTACCGCGTTCTGTATTAATAGTATAACCAAAAAATTTCTTGATTGTTTCAATATTGTTACGTGACCAGGCCACTTCAATGGCATGACGAATTGCACGTTCTACACGTGAACTGGTGGTATCAAATTTTTCTGCAATACGCGGATAGAGTATCTTTGTCACTGAGCCCAAAAGATCCACATCTTCTACCACCATCATAATCGCTTCCCTTAAATATTGATATCCTTTAATATGAGCAGGAATCCCTATTTCATGAATAATATTGGTAACATCTGCCTCCAGGCTATTGCTCGTCCGTTTTGCAGGACGGGACAAAGAAGCTACAGAAGGCGCAGGATTACGGCTATCACCCAGCTGTCGAATTCTATCTACCAAAACTTCCATATTAAAAGGCTTTAGTATATAATATGCTGCACCTAACTCCACTGCTTTGCGGGTAATATCTTCCTGACCAAAAGCAGTGAGCATAATGACTTTTGGCTTTTCCGCCATATTATTAATCTGTTCCAGCACTCCCAATCCATCTAAATGCGGCATAATTATATCCAAAAGCAGCACATCAGGGGGATCCTGAGAGATTAATTCCAAAGTGTCTTTGCCATTATATGCCTTACCTACTACGTCTATGTCTGGTTGCTGTTCAAGATACTCCACCAATAAATCGCTGAATTCTCTGTTGTCATCAGCCACAAAAACTCTTAGCATCAACAATCTCCTTCCCATATCTAGATAGTCTATTGCTCCCGTAAATTTATTCGACATTTGGTTTAATATTCCTTTCAGATTATTACAATAATTTATAAAACTTTCCTTTTCCACATTATTGAAAATTATTCCATGTTATACAATGCATGCCTACAAGTTCGTATACAAAAAAACACGTCTTACCACCAGACGTGTCATTAAGACGTGTTTTTTAGATATTACCAGATCCAAGTAAGCCTGACTCTTTAACCATCCATTCGAGGAAAATTCCGTAACCTCGCGTCGGATCATTTACGAAAACATGTGTTACCGCTCCTACTAAGTAACCGTCCTGGATAATGGGACTGCCGCTCATACCTTGTACAATCCCCCCTGTTGCCTCCAACAAGCGCTCATCCGTAATCCTAATTATCATCCCTTTATCACTGGGGCGTGTTTGTTTATAAACGCGCTCAATTTCAATATCAAAGCGCTCAATAGCTGTACCTTCCAAAACAGTCAGAATTTCTGCCGGACCAGGCTTGACTTGAGACATTAACGCCATTGGCATAGCTTTATTAATATTTCCCTGCACCGGTCCAATATTGGTCAGCCTGCCAAAAATACCAAACTGACAATTTTTTTCAATGTTTCCGATTAAATCATCGCCTTCTTGGAAAACACCTGTTTTTTCACCAGGATAGCCGCGTTGAGCAGTTTTAATATTGACAATGTTGGCTTTAACAATTTCTCCATCACGAAGCATAATGGGCTGGTTCGTATCTACATCGGTAATTACATGGCCTAGAGCACCATAAATCCGTGTTTCTTGGTCATAAAATGTCAGTGTTCCTACTCCGGCTGCTGTATCACGCACATACAGTCCAACACGGGGATGTTTTGTTTCCATACAAATTATTGGTTCCACATTAACAGTAAAAACATTATCTCCCCGTTTAATTTGAAATTTTAGTACTTTTTTACCGCTATTATCCCTAATGATTTCAGCCACTTCATTAGCATCCTGCAATTTTCTTCCTTCAATGGCTAAAATAACATCGCCTACTTCGATCCCTGCATCTTTAGCCGGTGAAGCTGCCTGATTTTCACTTTGCACAGCATGATGTCCTACAACTAAAACTCCTTCGCTGTGTAATTTTATACCAATTGAGTGGCCGCCTGGGATAAACTTTCTTTCTGGCAAAACATTTACAGTAAGCTGACGTAGCGGAATCACACCAAATAAACGAAATTCTAAGTTTACCGAACCCAAACTTTCTGCACTAAACTGCAGGGGAGCACGTAAATTTAACTTGCTTTCCTGGGTAGAAACCGGAACTCCATTAAGAGCCAAAATGCCATCTTTATCACCCTTAACATAGATGGAGAACGGGCTGGCTAAGTTTACATAACATTCACTGCCTTCAAGTAAACGCAACTCATTTTGCAGGGTTACCCAAATTCGCCAAGGAAAAACCATCAGCAGCAAAAGCAAGAAACTCAGGCAAATTAAAGGCAAATACTGGCGAGGACTTCGCTTTATCACGCGGTTATCACTCCTTGTCGCATCTTAAGGAGAAATCACCTCCATTAAAAAATGAAGTGAACGTAATTTTAAGATAACCGCGAGCTTGTTTTTTTATACGATTTTAGTTTACATAATATATTTGTATCATCTGGGATCGCCTACACAAAAAAATAAATTAATTTTTCGATTTTAAACTTTTATGACATTTCCTCTAGAAGCTTTTGTGCATGTATCATGGCTACTTCGTCCTTGCCCCCTAACATCCGGGACAGTTCAATTTTCCTTTCTGCCTGTGTCAAATGCTTTATTTTTGTTACTGTTCTTTTCCCTTTACTTTCTTTGTAGATTAAAAAATGTTCATCGGCAGCAGCAGCAATTAAAGGCTGGTGCGTAACACATATAACCTGACGATGCTTAGCCAGCTGCTTTAGCTTATCAGCCACATTACGGACAGTGAGCCCACCAATTCCCGCATCAATTTCATCAAAAATTAAAGTAGCTACAGAATCTTGCTCAGCTAAAACGCTCTTAATAGCCAACATGACTCGTGAGATTTCCCCGCCTGAGGCTGTTTTGGCTAAAGGACGAAGGGGTTCACCGGTATTGGCAGCCAGCTGAAATTCAATTTTGTCACAGCCTGTTGGTCCGCACTGAACTTCCTGCTGCACTGTTATCGCAAACCTGGCGCCTTGCAAGGCTAAGCTCTGCAAGGCTTGATTAATTTTAGCTGCCAGCAAGGAAGCAGTTTGCTGCCTTTTTTGTGATAATGTCAGGGCAGCCTGCTGTAAAACCTGTTCTGTCTGCGTAATTCGCACTGCCAGACTCTCCCGTTTGCTGCTGCGGTTTAGCAATTCTTCCAGTTCCGACTGTAGTTGTCCCATTAATTGCTCTACGTCAGCAAGAGTCGGGCCATATTTTTGTTTAATTTTCCGATATGTCTCCAAACGTTCACTTACCCGCTGCAATTCTCTGTCATCCAGCTGTAGCTCATCCTGATAAGCGCGCAGTTCACGTGCAACCTCTGTTATTTGCTCACCGGCACTGGCTAGTTGCTGCATAATTCCCGTAAGCGTTTCGTCCAGAGCTGAAGCAGCAGCAAGCTCTTTTTCCGCTATTCCCAGCTGCTCAATTATAGCTTCTTTGTAACTATTTTCATATAAAACAGCATATACTTTAGCTATGCGCTCCCATAACTGCCTTGCATTGGACAAACGGCGAAATTTTATCTGCAAATCCTGTTCTTCCGCTGCCGATAAAGCCGCCGCAGCAATTTCTTCAATCTGAAAGCGTAAAAAATCTTCCTGCCTGGCAGCAGCTGCATCATCACCACCTAAAGCTGCTAAATCTTTCAGTAATTTTTGGTGGGTTTGATATAATTCCAGCACTTTGTTTTTTAATTGTGCTAATTCTTCACCGCCGTAAGCGTCAAGCAACTCACGCTGTGTCGCCGGAATCAGTAATGATTGCTGTTTATTTTGACCATGCAAATCAACAAGCTGCTGTCCCCAGAAAGCTAACTGACTTAATGGCTCTACCCTGCCATTAATACGACAAACATTAGGGCCGGTAGTACGGATTTCACGGCTAAAAATAAGTTCTTCAGTTTCAAGTGCAGGCGGCCAGGCAGTTTGACCACGGGAAAAAACAGCCTGAATCAAGGCGCTCTCTTCCCCCGAACGAATTACTTCACTGCTCGCCCGCTCACCCAGCAGCAATCCCACTGCATCAAGCAGCATAGATTTACCGGCACCTGTCTCACCTGTAATTACATTTAAACCACTGCCGGGATAAAAAGTTAAATTATCAATCAGAGCCAGATTACGTACCTCTAGCACATGTAACATAATAATTACATCCTTTCCGGCTGCCGACTTATTACTTTGTTTAGTTTATGATGTAACAATGTATAAAAATCCTTACCCTGTAGTTGAACAAGCGGTGTAGTCAGAGGAGCGCGTGTTATTTGTACTACGTCACTGTCTTGCAGAAAACATCCTGTCTGCCCATCCACTGTAATCATTACTTCTGCCTGCCTCGTCCAGGGGTGCACAGATATTCTTTCACTACTAGCAACAATGACAGAACGATGATGTAAAAGATGAGGACAGATAGGTGTGATAATCATTACATCCAAATCCGGATTCACAATGGGGCCGCCGGCTGACAGTGAATAACCGGTTGAACCTGTGGGAGTGGAAATTATAATCCCGTCGCAAGGATATGTTTCCAACATTTTATCGTTTACATATGTATCCAGATAAATAATACGGGAATCATGTCCCTTACTAATTACAATATCATTAAGAGCAACAAACTCCTTGACCTGCCTGTCTTCACGGTAAACACGTGCCCAGAGCATCAGGCGATGGTGAACTGCATAATTTCCTTCAAGCAAAATCTGCAGGGCGTTTTCTAACTGCGGCGGTTCTACCTCCGCCAAAAAACCCATCTGACCCAAATTAACACCCAGTAGTGGCAAATTTGTGCCATTGAACTGGTGGGCTGCACGTAATATTGTTCCATCACCGCCAAGCACCACCACTATATCCACCCGCCCAGGGAATTTTGCAGGGGATAAAGGTGGGATATCAGCCAATGGTACAGCTTCAGGAGAATCTGCGACATATAGTTGTACATCATGTTGGCTGCAAAAGGCGGCAATACGCTCTGCTATCACTTTAGCCTGTTCGTGTTTTTTCCA
>JAAZJT010000052.1 GCA_012800215.1 Bacillota bacterium
ATTCCTCGATAGCTCAACGGTAGAGCAACCGGCTGTTAACCGGTAGGTTGTAGGTTCGAATCCTACTCGGGGAGCCAAATATAGCCCAGCACAAGCGTGCTGGGCTATATTGGTTTAGGGAGTGACAGGGGACGGTTCTTGGGAGTGACAGGGGACGGTTCTTTGTCACGTATAGGCTGGTAACCGTGTAGCTTGCATGTGACAGGGAACTGTCACCTGTCACGCTTCAGGTTTTGTTGTTGTGGCTTCTTTGTATTCCCTAATCAGCCTGTCCATTATTTTTTTTACCGGCAGAATTTCTTTGACAGTATGAAACTGCTCACCGGCAAAGACAAGCCCATTTTCTACATCACCGTCAACTGCCTTATTAAGAGCATCCAAAATGCAAAAACTGTGGGAGCACTGTTTTAAGCAGCTGTCGCACTTGGTGATGGGCAGTTTTTTATCCCGGGCAAGTCGTTCAGTCATGGAGTTACGCAAAGCACGCCCAGGCAGCCCGACAGGACTGTCTATCAGGACGGAATCTTCTGCGCTGCTTTGTAAATAAAGTTGTTTGAAATTATCATGGGCCTCGCATTCTTCACTAGTCACAAAACGGGTAGCCATTTGCACGCCATTGGCACCAAGCTGCAAATAATGAGCAATATCATAGCCATTCATTATTCCTCCGGCAGCCAAAACGGGGATTTTAACTGCCTTTTTAACCTCAGGCAGTATTTCCGCCAAAGGCTTGTCGGTGCCGAGATGCCCACCGGCTTCTCTGCCTTCTACAACAACTGCAGCTGCCCCTAGTTTTTCTGCTAAACGAGCAACACGTACAGAAGAAACCATGGAGATGATGGGTACATTCATTTCCTTGCCCCAGGCATACATATCACGTGAAAAGCCGGCACCTGAAACAATAAAATCGATTTTTTCTTTCATCGCAGTTTTAACAAGCTCGGCAAATTGTGACACGGCAAAAAGAACATTGATGCCAAAATACCCCGATGTTAACTGACGTGCTTTACGAATTTCTGTCTGCAATGCTGAGGGAGAGAGACCGGTACCGGCTATCACGCCAATACCGCCTGCATTAGCAACTGCAGCAGCTAGTTTTGCTGTGGAAACACGAACAGCCATACCTCCTTGAATGATGGGAAGTTTGGCTTTCATGTGAGCAATCTGTAGCGGCGGAAGCATATAATCACTTTCTTTCCTAAAGTATAGATGTCGATGTTAACCATTATATAGAATAATAAAATTAATGGCAATGGTAAAGCCAACCTTCATAGTAATAAAAGTTGGCTTGACGCACATCGTATTTATTTAGGAAAGTTAGGGAGATTTTTCGTCTAAAATTCTTTTTTCGCCCTGCAGTTGGCGAATATCTTTGACATCTTGTGTTATTTCCAGGACTCCGAGATACTTTCCTGCTGCATTTCTTACCGGTAAATAGCGAATATAAACAAACTTTTCCTGCATTTGCAGCCAAAAATCTGCACTTTTACGGCGATCATTTTTAAAATCATCGACAATCTGTTCTACAATATGAACGCTATCGGGCGGGTGGCATAATTGAACTTTACGGCCGATTACCGCCGGTGTGCGTTCGAATATTCTTTCTGTACCTGCAGAGTAGTAGCGGACAATATTATCTTGATCCACAAAGGTGAGGTCAAAAGGGAGTGTTCTTAGTAAATTATTCAGCTGCTCTAAGCTGAGAACTCCTGTATCCAGCTGAATATAGTCTGCATGATTTGTTGTGGGGGCAGGGGAGTCAACGCGGGGAACTGCCCGCCAGTTTTTTACCGGTTTCACCAGCGCATAGCCGATTTCATCACTCTGTTCATAAATTTCTTGCCATTCATCAGGAGTTAAAGTTTCCAGGCACATGGGGAAAAGAATATTTTCTTCTTTATAAAAAAGTTCTTTTATTTCCTGCAGCGTGGGCAGAACTAGTTCTTTAATTTCCTCGGCAAGTCTTTCACCAGTAGGGGAATTGTTTAAGAGTGTGGTTATTTTTTTTAAATTGCGCCTGATTTCATCATGTA
>JAAZJT010000053.1 GCA_012800215.1 Bacillota bacterium
AGGCGCCGTTCTTCTTGAGTAGCAGGAAGTGAGGGTTATGAAACGAACTTATACTAAGTATTTGGATAATAATTTTTATTCAGCGACAACAGAAAATGTGGCTCGTTCTTTACTGGGAAAGGTCTTGGTTCATGAAACAACAGAGGGGGTAACTGCAGGCCGTATAGTGGAGGTAGAGGCTTACCTTTCTCGTGGTGATGCAGCCTGCCATGCTGCCCGTGGACAAACCATGCGCAATGCTCCCATGTTTGGGCCTGCAGGTACCGTTTATGTTTATTTGATTTATGGCATTCATTATTGTTTTAATGTTGTTACAGGGCAAATCGGAGAGGGTGAAGCTGTTTTAATTCGTGCTTTAGAACCGCTGCTTGGTTTACAGACAATGTTTAAACGCCGAGGCACTGATAACTTAAAGAAGCTGGCATCAGGTCCTGGCAATTTATGCCGGGCCATGGGCATTAACTTGACACATAATGGGCATGACCTCCGGTGCCCTCCCCTTTATATTGCTGATGATAATTTTCAGGCTACAGAGATAGTTACAACAACCCGCATCGGCATCTCTAGTGCGGCAGATTTGCCGCTGCGTTTTTATCTTGCTCATAACCCGTATATATCAAGGAAGTGATATGAATGGAAAAAGAAATAAGATTATTAGAATTTGATAAAATCCGCAATTTTCTTATAAAATACTGTATAACACCAATGGCCGGTCAATTGGCAGAGGACTTAGTACCCATAGCAGATTTAGCTCTTTGTCAGCGTTGGCAAGCAGAAACAACGGAAGCTGTAACTTTGATGAAGAGACATCAAGTGAGTATTGACAATGTACCAGATGCAAGACATGCTATAGCATTAGCAGCACGTGGTGCAATGTTGGGAGAAGAGCAGCTGGCAGGAATTCTTCGGCTGCTGCTGGCAGTAACTAAAGTAAAGCTTTTTTTTAAGGACAAAGAGGGTTATCCTGTTTTACTTGGACTGATAAATGAGATGAACTCCTTTCAACGGTTGCGTGAAGATTTAAAGCAAGCAATTAATGAGGAGGGTTGCTTGCGAGATGATGCCACACCTGAATTAGCACGTCTCACGCGGGCCATTAACAGTGGGGAGCGCGATTTGCGAGAACGTTTTGAACGTTTCATCAAGGATCCAGGTAAGCAGAAATATTTACAAGAGAGTTTAATAACTGTACGCGGCGAGAGATTAGTGGTGCCGATACGGGTTGAATATCGTGCTCAAGTACCTGGTGTGGTTCACGATCAGTCTGCCAGTGGTGCTACACTTTTTATTGAACCGCTGTGGGCGGTAGAGGCTAACAATAAATTATCAGTACTGCGCCGTGAAGCAGAACGAGAGAAAGAACGTATTTTGCTTTCCTTGTCTCAATTGGTTGGAACAGAGGCAGAGGGTCTTAACTCTACACTGACTTTATATGCAGAATTTGATTTTATATTAGCTAAAGGAAAGTTAAGTTTAAGTTTAAAAGGTGTGGAACCGGAACTAAATGACCACGGCCGCTTAAAAATAATAGCCGGGCGGCATCCTTTGCTGGGAGAAGGGGCTGTCCCCATTTCTTTAGAAATGGGGGAATCTTTGCGGACACTAGTTATTACAGGACCCAATACCGGTGGTAAAACCGTCACTTTAAAAACGGTAGGTCTGTTTGCCATGATGGCACAAAGCGGATTACATGTGCCGGCGCAGGAGGGAACAGTGCTGCCAGTATTTCCGCGAATTTTTGCCGATATTGGTGATGAGCAAGATATTAGTCAATCTTTATCTACATTTTCAGGCCATCTAAAAAATATAGTTGGTATTCTTGAAGCATTAGAAAATAATTCCCTGGTATTGTTAGATGAAGTGGGTGCCGGGACTGATCCGACTGAAGGTGCCGCTTTGGCAATGGCAATTTTAGAATATCTACACCAGAGCGGTGCGGTGACAGTTGCTACCACCCATTATAGTCAGCTAAAAAGCTATGCTTATTTAACGGAAGGTATGGAAAATGCCTCAGTCGAATTTGATGTGAAGACACTCCGTCCGACATACCAGCTGCTAGTTGGTGTGCCTGGCGTCAGTAATGCTTTTGCCATTGCAAAGCGTTTAGGACTACCGGATGAAATTACGGCTCGTGGTAAAGATTTTCTTTCTCATGAGGAAAAACGTTTAGAAGAAGTGGTGGCGGATCTGGTTGCAGATCGAAAACGCTGGGAATTAATGCTGGCAGAGGCAGAGGATGAACGACGCGAGGCCCATATGTTATTAACAAAAGTAAAGCAAGAACAAGAAGCCCTTACAAATCGTAAGAATGAAGTAATTAATAAGGCAAAAAAGGAAGCTTTAGAAATTGTTGTGCGAGCGAAGCGTGAAACACAGCAGTTATTAAAAGAAGTGCGTAAACTTGCTGCTCAATCGCCAAAAGAAGCAGTTAAGCAAATAGAAGAAACTGAGCGTAAACTAGAATTACATGCTGAAGAGGTTGGCACTACTCTTGATGTCACTACAAAGAGAAAAACATTAAAAGAGGAAGACCTTTATATCGGTATGGAGGTGCAGGTTAACAGCCTGTCACAGCGTGGTGTAATTGTACAGATTGGGCAGGGACAGGTACAGGTACAAATTGGTGCAATGCGTATTAATGCTGCAGTGGAAGATTTATCACCTGTGGTTGACGAGGAGAAAAAGATTCGTCCTAAGGTAACTACATTATATGTACGGCGTGATGTGCCCCGCGAATTGGATTTACGCGGCTTAACTTTTGAGGAAGCTGCAATGAAAGTAGACACTTATTTAGATGAAGCCAATATTGCTGCACTAAAAGAAGTATGTCTTATTCATGGTAAGGGAACGGGCAGGCTGCGTGCCGGCCTCCAGGAATACCTGACAAAACATTTCCGGGTAGCTGCATTTCGCTTGGGACATCCAAGCGAAGGAGGTACGGGTGTTACTATTGTCACTCTGAAATAAAAAAAACAATGCCGTCAGCTGCTAGCAGCTGACGGCATTGTTTAGTCAGGGAAATAACGTTTATTCTTTTCCATTACCATTTTGAGGGTTCTTTGAATCATCGGGTTTTCCAGGATCCTCGGGACCTTCATTTTCACCCGGTTTACCAGGATCAGGTTCGGGCTCTGGTTCGGGCTCTGGTTCCGGTTCTGGTTCCGGTTCTGGTTCCGGTTCGGGCTCCGGGTCCGGTGGTGGCGGTGGTGCTGGAGGTTCAACTTTTACACTGACTGTAACAGTATTAGATTTAACTCCTTCTGCATTTACTGCTGTTATCTGGTAGGTATAGTCACCTGGTGGTGGTGCTGGATCAGTATAGTTAGCATTCTTTATAGGTTCACTTTGCAGCAGTGTGAAAGAATCTTCGCCGGGACCTTTACGAGCAATAAAGTATCCACTGGCACCTTTTACTGACGACCAGGTAAGCTGAACATTACCATTTACTTGCTTGGCCTGGACGTTATTAATTTCGCCAGGGCGCGATGTATGTTTGTCACATACTTCATCTTCAGCAGGTGGCATAAGTTCAGCATCTGCCGGCTGTCTGCCAACTCTTCCCGCCCAACGTCTGTCTGTTTTGATAAATTCTGGCCGATTAAGAAAGACTTTTGTTTCCCTAAGTTCTTCAGGACAAAATTCGGAGGGTCTTAAGCCAGATTCTGTGCAGATTTCAACCTCAACGTGCATTTCACAGTTGCCCTTAGGGATGGTTTCATTAGTAAACCAATCAGAAACAATATCTTCTTCAGGACAAAATTCACCGGGATGCAGTCCGCTTTTACGGCAAATAGTAACTTTGCGCAGCCCGCTTGGTCGTTTAAATTCTTCCTTGGGCAGACCCTTGTGAACTGCTTCTAAAATTGGATCCATAAAAATACCTGTGGTGAGGTAAGATTCAAAATTGCCGCGTTTTGTTTTATTAGGCCAAGAATCTTGTCCGTTCCAAAACACGGTGACATATTGAGGTGTATAGGCGGCAACCCAGGCATCACGTGATAAATCGCTAGTACCTGTTTTTGCTGCTACGGTACGCCCAATGCGGATGCCGGTAGCGGTGCCTGTGCGGACAGTATCAATAAGAACGCTGGTTGTAAGCCAGGCGGCTTGTGGTGATAATACTTCTTCTTTATTTGGCACGTGCTCGTAAAGAACATTGCCCTCGCTATCTACAATTTTTGTAATAGTGGTCATGTCAGTACGAATACCTTCATTAGCCAGCACAGAAAAGGCTTGTGCAGTTTCCCATACACTAACTCCCTTTGTTAAACCACCGACAACCATACTGAGGCCATTGTCATCCTGCAAGGAAGTAATGCCCATTTTTTCGGCATAGCGTTTTCCTGTTTCTACACCAATTTCACTTAAGACGCTGACGGCGGGTATATTAAGGGAAACTGATAAGGCATAACGAACAGTTACTAATCCCTTAAAAGTATTAGAATAGTTATTTGGATAATAAGGCGGGTTTCCCGGAAAAACTATTGGTGCATCATCAAGCACTGTGCCAGGTGCTGCCACCCCTTCATTAAAGGCCGGTGCGTATGCAAGTATGGGTTTTAACACTGATCCTGCCTGCATATGACCTTTAGTGGCACGGTTAAAAACATTAATTTCCGGTTCATATAAGCGGCCGCCTACGATTGCTGCTACATGGCCGGTTTTAGGGTCTGTTACTATTGCTGCAGCTTGTGGCTGAATTGGTTTGCCTTCTTCTCTGGTGCTTTTACCGTACTTTTTGGGGTTATCGATAATATCAACAATACTTTGTTGTATTCTTTGATCTAAGGTTGTATAAATATGGAGGCCACCCGTATATAGCTTACTTTTAATTTCAGCAATAGTTAAACCCTCATATTCAGGTAAAGTTGCTAAAATTTCCGGAGCTTCATCCAATACAACATGATCGACGAACCAGGGATGAGGGTAAGAACGTTTTGGCAACCCAGCAAGTATAATTTCTTCTTCCTTGGCTGCTTCTGCTTCAGCTTTTGTGATTTTCCCTATTTCCGCCATTCTTGTCAGCACAACAGCCTGTCTCTTTTTGGCTTCTTCAAAATTACGGTATGGTGAGTATTTCCCAGGTAAATTAGGGATACCGGCTAACATAGCTGCTTCTGCTAAAGTAAGTTCATTTGCGCTTTTGCCGAAATATGTCTGTGCGGCAGCTTCAACACCATAGGCATTAAAATCAAAGAAAATATGATTGAGGTAAAACTCGAGAATTTCTTCTTTACTGTAAATTTGCTCTAACTGATATGATAAATATAATTCTTGAACTTTTCGTTTGATAGTACGTTCAGGTGTGAGGAAAGTATTTTTAACTAACTGCTGGGTAATAGTACTGCCACCTTGAACAGTTCCGGTTTGATTGGTAAGGTTGTTCCAGAAAGCACGGGAAATACCACGCAAATCAAATCCCGGGTGTTCGAAGAAACGCTCATCCTCAATGGCGATAAAAGCATCAATTATATGTGGCGACATCTCATCAAGTGATACTACAATCCTGTTTTCGGCACCCATTAAAGGTGTGACCAAATCACCATTTTTATCGTAAAGAAACGAGGTGCGCGCAGGTTCTAATTCTGACGGATCAAATGGCGGCAAATCGTCCATATAGTACTTGACCGCAGCATAGCCGGTAATGGCAGCAGCTGCAGCGAAAACCACGAAAACAATTGTAAGAATTAAAAAGAGGCGCTTCATTCTTTGTTTACGTAGATTTTTATCCTTATTATTATTTTTCTTTTTATTCCCCTCATTAAAATCTTTAGTACTCATAATGTTCTCCTTTCCCCAGAGAAAACTCTCTACGCAGATTATAACATACCTTTTAGATTGTGGTAAATGTGTAATTTGTCAGGCAATATCTACATTAGTTTTGTAAAAGGAGGTTATTAATGGCAGAATGCAGGAGAATTGATGTGATAGTCATATAAGGGTATATTTGGTGTTTTATTCAGCTTGGCAAGCGGATAGCCAAGGAAAAGAATAGTATAATAGACGAAAAACCACAGAATAAGTTCCGTGGTTTTGTCACCTTTTGCCTTCCCTGTTCATATAATAAACGGGGAGTGATGTGCAATGTTTCGGCGCCGCATGCTAATTAGCCGTGAAGCAAAAGTCTTTCTATTATTTGTTATATTGATTTTTTTAATAATGCAGACATTCCGCACGCTAGAACGTGGTTTGGCTCCTGTGATTTTAACTATCGCTGCGGCTCGAATTCATCATCAGGCTACAGCAGCAATTAATCAGTCTGTTGTGAGTAACATGTCTGTCAATTATACAGACTTAATATCCATGGTTACGGATCAAAATGGGAACATAGTTTTGGCGCAGGTAAATAATGGTCAAATAAATAACATAATTGCGCAAACAACTTTGCAGATAAAAGATACCCTCTCAGAGCTAGCCCGAGAAAAAATGCACATTCCCCTAGGGCAGGCACTGGGAAGTTACCTTTTGGCGCATACCGGTCCTAAAATTCCTGTAACCGTTACTCCTCTCGGTATAGTTAAGACCAATTTAGTAGATAGGTTTGAGGATGCCGGCTTTAATCAGGTGCGCCATAAGATATACTTAAAAGTAGAAACAGAGATGCAAATTGCCATTCCCTTTAGTGCAGACAAAGTAACAGTTGATGCCACTATCCCACTAGTGGATGCCATTTATCCCGGTGAAGTGCCGGAAACAATCATTAACTTGCAAATGCCTGGCTCTTCACCTTTAGAATAATCAGAAGAGCATTTTCGTAAGTACCGTATAAATTGCAAAAAGAACTGCGGCAAAAGGTACAAACATCACCAATGTGCCGGCTGCCCAAAAACCCAATCCAAAGATAAAACCTCGCGTAAATTCTTTATTTTTACTAACTTCGCTTAAGCCGCCTTGTTCTGTTTCTTGAATGTTTTCCTGCTCAGAAATGTTATTCTCCTTCATTTGACTCCTCCCCTAAACTAAATCTCTATAATCATATGGTCTAAAAATCCTAAACATACCTAGAGTACAATTGACTGCCCGAAGAAAACGAATAG
>JAAZJT010000054.1 GCA_012800215.1 Bacillota bacterium
ACTTTCTGTTCAAGCATTTCATCCACCAATTCGTAAACCCTATCTTCATTTAGCTCTTTTAATGCTTCAGATAAATTTGTCATTATTGTGTCCTCCTTCCTAGCGAGTAGTAATAACCCAGTTATAGGCCATTCTGTCAAGACGATCCCACCATGACTTAATCAGCTCTTCATCACCAGGGATACTCCAACCGTATTCCTCTTTAACAACTTCCCAAGGAGTGACTAGTTGTGGTTCGGGCAAATCTGGTGCAATGAGATTAGGATCGTCTTTGCGTGTTACAGGTTCTGGGGCAGGACCAGTATGGTACCTTCCATATTCATTAACAGCCTCAAGCAAAGCAACAAAGTTTTCTGGCTTAGTATCTGTAGGAATATGACCACCACCGTTAGGCATCCAGCCTCCATCTTTGCCGACAGTTTCACAAAGCAATTTGACCCTGGCTTTAATATCTTCGGGTGTACCGAGAATCAACATATCAGTCGGAATACCACCGGTTATTGCTTGTGTATGTCCAAAAGCTTTCTTTGCTTCGAAAATGTCTGCCTCATTATCCACATCTGCCAGTATAGTTCCTTTAGGGAATTCATTTAAGTGATGCCAATGGGGAGTCCAGTCACCTTCAAGAAAAATACGGAAAGGCCAGCCTGCATCTATTAACATTTTTACACCCTTATAGAATGTCGGCCAATAAAACTCATCGAACTGTTTTGGTGACATAAAACAAGGTTTGTGGGTAGCAATAAAGATTGGCAAATGCTTATTTGAATCTGCACTAGCCATAGCACGATGAACAACCTCAGGTAAAACTGCTTCGCAAGCTTCTTTAACCAGGTCTGGCTGACGGAACATATCACGCATAATTCCGTTTAATCCGCGGTAGCTATCAGACAACAGATCAAATGGGGCAGTAAAACTTCCTTGGGAAGGCACAGGCATGCCGCATTCATTTTTTAATCTTTGAACTTTTTCACGGTTCATAGCACTTGTAAAGCCTGCCATAAAGCCTGATTTCAGGAACATCATATAACGCCGTACAGAGCCTTTGGTGTACTCACCTAATACTCTGGGATAAAACACATCCAATTTGTAACCGATGGGATCTTCAATAAATTGGCGATATTCATCTGCTTTCATATACTCGCCTTCAACAAACTGGTTTAAAGAAGTAGGTGGAAGGTCACGACCCGGACTCCTGGACATAACAGAAGCTGTTATATCTGCAGGTGGTGCCCAGGAAACGTTGCCCCGTTGGGTATCTTGCTGTGGATATTTCTTCGCAAAATCCACTTCCATCTGTACGGAAGCCTTGGGATCATAATTGACCTGCTGATATGTGTATCCCATATGTTTTGTTGCAAAATAAGTTGTACCAAAAGAGATTGGTACCCGGTCTGTTTCCTGCAAAGCTATACATGCAGTGTAACGGCCTAATCTTTCCCTGTAAAGCTCTTGTAGATCACTACTCACGGTAACAATTCCTCCTTTTTTGATTTTATTTAATATAGCTTATAAATATATGCTATATAATTTCTTGAACAGCAGTTCCCAATTTCTCTTAGTAAGCATCCGCCACACTAATGGCAAGAATAGCATAACTTTAGATTATAAAGGAGAAAAAATCATCTTTGCCTGAGCAACGGTATATTCGAATATGTTAGTAAGGCAAACAGATAATATATTAATTATTAACAGTTGCCCAGGCAAGCAGATTCAGATAGTGTAAAGGGCGTTATAATTTATTTATGCCGTCTTGGCTGCTTTACTCTTCATAGTTTCTTTCATCTGCGTAGCTCCGAATAGCATTACTAAATATGTACATGCAATAGTAGACATGACAGCAAAGAAACTACCACTTATGTCTAAAACAAGTCCTAGCACAACTGGGAAGATAACGGAACCTAACTGGCATATCATGTTATAAATACCCATAACTCTACCGGCGTAGGGTCCTGCAAATGACTCAGCCATTAATGTATTCATGTTACCACCCAAACTACCGCAAAGAGTACGTATGACCATTAATGTCCACAAAATGGTCACATTCTTAGTTAGTAATAATCCCATAATGCTAGAAGGAAGTATTCAGATTTTTATCTGCTCACCTATAAAATATTTTTAGAACTGTTGCAAAACAAACTTATAGTTTGTAATGCAACAGTTCTCCCAACCTATTAATTGGGAAAGAAAGTCAAAATAGGTAAGAGCCAATTTAATGTACAAATATTCACAATATTCTGTTAAATAATTTGCGTATCATATTTATTTGATAGTCAATTTGGAATAGTTTGTCTTCGATGTCGAATACTCTGACTATTTAACCATCTTGAAAATCAAACTAGCTTACTTAGTTTTAGAAGTTATATGTTAGTATCACAAAAGTTCCCTAATATAATTTTTGCTTATACCATAGGAATTCAAACTTAATAATATCTATATTGTATTAAAGTATAGATTATAACTAAACTTAACTTATTATTATTTACAGACCTGGTCAGCAGGTCTTTGTTACTTTTTTCTTTTTATCGAAAAATAAACGACTTTTAAACTATATAGTGTAAAAAGTCGTTTTTCTACATACAACGCCTATAAATAGGTATAATTTACTAATTAATCTTTTTTTCGTATGCGCCTCGCCATTATTCCGCCTATTCTTCCTGTTTCTCTCGCTGTTAAGTTCTCCCAGCCTTTTTCTTTAACCTTCTCAGCAAGTCCAAGTTCTTCCGCAATTTCCAGCTTCATTCGCTCTAATTCTCGTTCTTGCGGTGTCATCTTCTCCGGCTTTTTTTTATATTTAGCCATGTCTACCTCCTTCTGGATCGCTGTTGCACCATAATTACCCTTAGTTTGTACTTCTTGCAAAAAGATATGCCCTCTCCCAGATGGGGAAACCTTTACTTATATCTATTTTTTATCTAAACTATATTAACACTATATTAATAAAGGGTATCTCTTCTATTACAGAAGGCATATTTAAAGGAAATATAAGAATCTGCACGAATATAATGCAATGTATGGCTACATTGCTGCAGAGGAGGAAAAAATGAAAAACGTACTACGTCTACTGAAACATGCAAAACCTTATTGGTGGTTACTTGTTATCACAGGCATCAGCCTCTTAATGATTACTGCTCTTAATCTTGCCGCTCCGCTAATTGTTATGAGGCTAACTGATATTCTCACACAGCTGGCTACTAATAAGCAAGCCTATACTGATATTCGCAAACTTGCACTTATTCTGGTTCTTCTCTATGTCAGCCGTGCCGTCTTTACCTTTTTTTACCGCTACTTAAGCCACGTCGCGGCATGGAAACTAGTAGCCGATATGCGGATAATCGTATACAACCATTTGCAAAAATTATCTCTTAGCTACTATCACGATAAACAGACTGGTCAGTTAATGTCCCGCACTGTTAATGACACAGCTAACTTTGAGCTTTTGATTGCACATGCTGCTCCAGATTTAATCACCAACCTATTAATACTGGCAGGGGTTACCATTATATTATTTGTTATTCACCCTATTTTAGCTTTACTTACTTTAATACCGGTACCATTACTTATTTACAGCGGGTTTTTCTTTTCAAAAAAAGTACTGCCATTTTTCCGCACCGTACAGAGCGCTTTGGCAGAATTAAATGCCATTCTGCAAGATAACTTTTCCGGTATGCGTGAAATTCAGGTTTTTAATCAACAAAAAAAAGAAAAAGAACGTGTCGCCAAACATGCTTATCAATATGTTAAAGCCATGTTGCGTGCACTTAAATTAAGTGCACTTTTTCATCCTACCGTGGAAATGGGTACTTCTTTCGGTACAGTAATCGTTGTTGGGTTTGGCGGTTATCTTGCACTGCAGGGTACATTATCCGTCTCTGATATCATCGGCTTTTTGATGTACCTCTCCCTCTTTTATCAACCCATTGCTACACTTGCACGAGTTACAGAAGACATGCAAAATGCCATTGCCAGTGCAGAAAGAGTTTTTGCTATAATTGACACAGAACCGGAAATAAAAGATGCCAAAGATGCTATTGAGCTTAAATCAGCCGTGGGACGTATTACCTTTGAGAATGTTTACTTTCATTATGAGCAGGATTTACCTGTACTCAACAACATTAGTTTCTCAGTGCAGCCCGGAGAAATGGTGGCTCTGGTTGGTCCTACGGGTGTAGGAAAAACTACAATTATTAGTCTGCTGGCACGTTTTTATGATCCTGTAGCCGGCAATATATATCTTGATGATTATAATCTTAAAGATATTACCTTGGCTTCTTTACGCAATCAGATTAGTATTGTCTTGCAGGATATCTTTTTATTTAACGGCACCATAGCCGAAAATATTGCCTATGGGACAAAAGGATGTACGCCTGCAGAAATTATTAAAGCAGCTCAAATTGCAAAGGCTGATGAATTTATTCAGGAACTTCCGGATGGCTATGATACCTATATCGGAGAAAGGGGTATTAAATTATCAGGCGGTCAGAAACAACGTCTTTCTATTGCCAGAGCCGTTTTACGCAATACTCCCATTCTTATTTTAGACGAAGCTACCGCTGCCGTGGATGTGGAAACAGAAGCTAAAATTCAACAAGCCATCCAGGAACTGGCCGGCACACGTACTATAATAGTGATTGCACACCGTTTATCTACAGTTAAAAGGGCAAACCAAATCCTGGTCTTAGAAGAAGGGCAAATTGTGGAGCGCGGTACCCATGGGGAATTAATCAGGCAAAATGGACTCTATAAAAAATTGTGTGATGTTCAATTTCAAACTTTTGAAGAATAAAAACCTCCTACGGGAGGTTTTTAGGTAATTATGGTATAATCAAAAAAACAATGGGAGGGGAAAACAATGAGTACAAAGATAAGACGTATAGGTATTCTCACAGGCGGCGGTGATTGTCCCGGATTAAATGCCGTAATACGTGCTGTCGCCAAAACTGCCATACATCACTACGGCTTAGAAGTTGTAGGTATTATGGACGGCTTTGGTGGCATGATTAAAAATAAGTCAATGATTTTACAGGATCATCATGTTTCCGGTATTCTGCACAGGGGAGGCACCATTTTAGGCACCACCAATAGGGACAATCCTTTCCGTTACCCGGTAGGGCAAGAAAACGAAAAGACAATCTGGGGTGATGTTTCCGACCACGCAATCGCAAATCTCGCTAAAATGGGAATTGATGCCTTAGTTGTAGTTGGCGGGGACGGCAGCCTTAGTATAGCATACGAACTATTTCAAAAAGGTGTACCAGTAGTAGGAATCCCTAAAACCATCGATAATGACTTGTCAGCCACTGATTTAACATTTGGTTTTGATACTGCTTTGACTACTGCTACTGAGGCCATTGATAAACTGCACACAACAGCCGAGTCTCATCACCGTGTAATGTTGCTGGAAGTTATGGGGCGCAATGCAGGCTGGATTGCTTTACATAGCGGCACAGCAGGTGGAGGTGATGTAATTCTCATTCCGGAAATACCATTTACCTATGAAGCCATCTGCCGAAAAATTGCAGAACGCCGTCAGCGTGGCAAGAAATTCTCCATTGTTGTAGTAGCAGAGGGTGCCAAATTGCCAGATGGTAAGCTTGTTTACCAGGAAAAAGTTCCTGACAATCCCCACCACGATAAACTTGGCGGTGTTGCCAATGTTATTGGCAGTACCATACAGCAACAATGTCAGGTGGAAACAAGAGTTACAATTCTCGGCCATTTACAGCGCGGCGGCACACCGACACCCTTTGATAGAATATTGGGTACCCGCTTCGGCGTTAAAGCAGTTAAATTAATAATGGAACAGCAGTTTGGCAGTATGGCCTGCCTTTGCCGTAATGAAATACTTTCTGTTCCTCTGAATGAAGCAGTAAAAGAACAGAAACTGGTAAGACCTGACAGCGAATTGGTCCAGGCAGCCAAAGCTGTGGGCATTTCTTTTGGTGACTAAGGAGGAGATTAAATTGTTTGCAGCACTTACCATTGCAGGTTCCGATTCTGGCGGAGGAGCCGGTATCCAGACAGATCTAAAAACATTTACTGCACTTAATGTATATGGCACTAGCGTCATTACAGCCTTAACAGCTCAAAATACGAAGGGAGTGCAGGGTATACATACTGTCCCTGCTGATTTTGTCTCATGCCAACTGGAATCTGTATTATCTGATATTCCCGTTCAAGCAGCAAAAACAGGCATGCTTGGTGAAGCCGATATTATCCATGCAGTTGCACAACAAGTAAAAAAATTTCAATTAGAAAAACTGGTAGTAGATCCGGTAATGGTGGCTGAAAGCGGTGATCGTTTATTTAAAACAGAGGCCGTAGAAACTTTAATCAAAGAGCTCTTGCCTCTGGCACTGATTGTAACTCCAAATTTGCCTGAAGCAAGCGTCCTGGTTGGAAGCAAAATTGAAACAGTACCAGAAATGATTGCAGCAGCTAAAAAAATCATATCCTATGGACCCCGCTATGTGCTAATTAAAGGTGGCCATCTAAATGGTGAAGAAATGGTTGATATCTTGCACGACGGAGAAAACATTTATCGCTTTAGCGAAAAAAAACTACAAACAATTCATACTCATGGCAGTGGTTGTACCTATGCTGCCGCCATTGCCGCTAATTTGGCCAAGGGGTTTTCCCCCATACAGGCTGTTAAAATATCTAAACGTTTTATCACGAATGCCATTTTGCATGGAATATCTGTAGGTGGTGGTTACGGCCCTACTAACCCCATAGGAGCGCTTATGGCTGAGGTAAATTCTTTTCGCACTGCTGCTGCCCTTTCTGAGGCACTGACTATAATTAAAAAAGAAAATGCATGTGCAGAGCTGTTAGTGGAAAGTAACCCCCGCCTCTTCTACTGCGCTGAAGATACCCAAAGCGTTAAAGATATCTCTTCTCAATTTATCTCTTTTGAACCCAAACAACACCAGCGAATTAAGATATCAGCGGCATCAGAGGAAAATAGCTCATTACTGGCCAACCTGCTCCTTGAAATACATAAAAAAAACCCGGTTCTCCGGGCTATGGTACAGGTAAAGTATTTACCAGAAATAGCTTCTAAAGCTGCAACTATAAAATTTAAGACACAGGACCACACTACTTCATTGCCAGATGGGCCGATTCTACTGCAATTACAACGCGCCGGCAAAGCAGAGCCAATATTGCTGCTGTGCGCTTCTACGCCACAGGATGCGGCAGAAGAATTAGTTAAACTGGCTAAGACTTTCTGTCGCGCATAGTATCTTAATTTACATCAGTTACCTGCCAATATTCCCCTGCCTTAACAATTGTCAAGGCAGCCGTGGTTGGATCAACCGGCCCCGTAGAAGAACGCCAAAAGTATTTAATGATAACTTTTTGTTTTTGTTTAGACAAAATTTTTGTATCTACTATTTCAAAACTATCAAGCCATGGACTAGATGTACCTATATTCCAGTAGCTCTCTTCTGGTCTGCCCCATGCAGCAATAAGCTCCTTCCTTAATTTTTCTGCTGCCACGACATAGTGAAAGACGCCATTTCTGTACAGCATACCTTTACCCCAAAGCTGTGCAGCCTGTTCGGGGGATGTGGCCCCAAACTCATCCAATACTTGCTGAAATAAATAAATCTGCCCTTTGCTCTGCTGGAGGCTGATTGTATCCTGCTCTGTACTGCCAGGTTGCATTTCTGCCGAACTCACCGCCATTAAAATTAGCACAAAAGCAAGCAAGATTATTTGTCGTAATCTTCTTTTCATTAATTTTCCCCCATAGATAATTTATCTTTATCATTCCACAGGGGAAAACTTTTACCAGTACAAATTATTGCTTTTCAAATCACTTTTTATAAAAAATATACGCTGCCCGTACGGGCTAACTCTGTAGGCGGGAACACCTGCTGAGCTTCGGCTAATGCCTGCAGCGGATTCCTATCTGGATGATGGTGAGTTAGAACTAGGCGCTTTACTCCTCCAGCTGCAGCTGCCTGTGCTGCCTGAAAGGCTGCCAGATGATTAGCATGCCCTTTTTCAATATCTTGGCGTAAGTAATTCGCTTCACAGAGAAATAAATCTGCGCCTTTAACCACATCATTCAAACCGTCAAAATACTCTGTATCACCGGAATAAACAAGCTTTTTCCCATTCATTTCCACTGTAGCGATATAAGACGGCACAGAATGGACGCCTGCCGTAAAAGAAAAGTACATTCTGCCCAGTTTTATTTTTGTAGTTGTGGAGAGCGGTTTAACCTGTAGGCAGTGCTTGTAAGGTATTAACTCGAATTCTTTTGTCGGCTCAGATGGAGCATAAACTGTTAAACTTTGATTTGTAGGCATATTTAGCAACATATAACGCAATATCTTGATATCACCGATATGATCACTATGTAAATGACTTAGTATAATAGCATCTAAATTAGCCGGTTCACAGTAATAGAGTAACTGACTTAACACGCCATTGCCGCAATCCAACAATACAGTTGTTTCTTCATCCTGCAATAAATACCCTGAACAACTTTCTCCGGCCACCGGGTACGGACCATAACAACCTAAAACAGTCAGCTGCATTAATCAACACCCTTTTTTAAAATAAAAATTTTATAAACACAATAAGTAATTTAATTTATAGTATAAAATCTCCTTTAAGCTGCAAGCTATAAAAAAATAAAAAACTCGCTGATTTTATTGTTGGTAACCTTACCAATGTTTTTATCGTAACTTTTTTTAAATTTAACAGATACTAGAGAAGAAAGACTATAAAAACACCTAGGAGGTGTAGCCAGATGTCTTTTTTCCCTGAACCTTGGAATAACCAAGACTCGGACGTAGAGATAGCAGAAGAAATGTCCGCAATGGAAGCTCTGGACCCGCCATATGAACCTGCAGGCCCCAATTATCAATCACTATTTCGTCGCTATTGGGAACGACTTGTCCGTAATTACCGTAGGTGAGAAATGTGACCACTCTATGCATCGCCATACACAATAAAATGCTAGCAGCCGCATTGGCGGTGCCTGCAGTTGAGCGGCCGCTTAGTCAGCGTGAAACTATGCAGATATGCGCCCAAAGGTACCAGGATGGGACTTCACCCTATCCTACTTGGTACCTTTTTGGCTGCCAGAAAAAAAATGTAACTGGGCTTGTCACTAATTATACCCGGCAAGGTTTAGAAGTATTTCTTTGCCCGGAAAAAAGTTTAAAAGCAGATATAAGGGCAGATTACATTGATGTTCAATTTTGTAGTACAGTCGATACGGAATTAGTTAGTTACTGGCAGCAAGCAGGTAAAAAAGTTTTTGGCTATCTGCCAACATTTTTCTCCTCAAAAGCTTTTTTAGGAGATGCTCTAAAAAAAAATAACGGAGCTCGCTACTTACCCCTGCAAAAAAATTATAATCACAAAAGCAATCCCATCTTGCCTGGCGGCAATATTGCAGTTTGGATTCTTAAAACCCCATACGGTTCAGCAGGTAAAAATAGCGATGGAACTCCCTATACGGTATGGCAGTCTGAAGCACTTGAGGAACATCTGCCTTCTCTGATAAAAAAGCTTAAACATAACGAAGAACTAATTTGCAGTGAATTTATTTTTACCAATGACCCCTATGCTTATTATGCTGACCATGTAGTGCATAAAATGCATTTCCTTTCCACCACTGAACAGGCAGCACAGCCCTATGGTTTGTATTGCCAAAAGTTTATTCATCACTGTAATTGGCCTGCCCTTCAAGCGCAAAAAATGTTACCGCTAGGCGAGTTTATAGGCAAGCCGGAAATCACCAACGGCTATATCGACAATATTCACGAATTTACCACTTTTGTTGAAGCTCTTTCTTTTCATAAGGGGAGAGTTATGCTTTCCATTGATTTTATTCTCCCCCCCGATGGTATCCCGCGCTATTTGGAAACTAATAAGTTGGCAGCCACTTTCGCTGAACAGTTCGACCCTCACCTCCCTCCCCTGGTTGATTATTATGCTCAGCTACCACTGAATCAGTAAACAATAAAATTAATAAAAAGGAGCTGTTTTTGTTGTCTGATTATCGCAATCTCGTGGAAAATTCCATTAGAAAATGTGAAAGTTCGGCAGCTGACTTACGCACAGCAGCAGAACAGGTAGAAAATACAGCAGCAAAAATTTCTTTTGAACAAGCCGCACAGGATTTGGAGCAGTGTATACAAAAATGTAAAATTGCTTTGAATCAACTTTATTAAACTGATCCGGCCAAGACCCCCCCTGCCTGCAGGGGTCTTTGATTATCACCCGCTTTATAGAAAATAAAAGCCATCTATCACCAATGGTTAAAAAGGTGAATATATACTCAAAAAACATCCTTTTTCCCATAATATGATATAATAGCGTAAAAACATCTGGGGAGGTTTTTACAATATGCAAATTATTAAAGTGCCAGAAGAGATTAGCATAAAATACGGGCAGCTTTGGGACGGGCTGTCAGCAAATGTTTATAATAATGGCATTTTAAGTATTACAAATGGTTTTATAAAAGCAATTAATGATCATACTAGCAATGTAGAACCGGTTTTAAATTTCAGCCATGCCACTTTAATGCCGGCGCTCATTGATACACATATTCATTTAGCATTCCCCTACGAAGACGTTCAACCTTTAGACCAGCGCGCGCAACAATATCTGCAGGCTGGTGTAGCGGCAGTCCGGGACGCGGGGAGTACTTGTGGCAAGCTTTCTGTGAATTCCTCCTTATTACTGCTGCAATCAATGGGAGCAATTTACAAAAAAGGATGTTACGGTTCAGCACTGGGGTATCCGGCCGAAAATTTGTCCCAGGCGCTGCAACTTGTTGATAAGCTAGCTAAACTAGGAGCTAAGCATATTAAAATTGTTGCATCAGGTATCTTTAGCTTTAAAATCTTTAGCAAAACAGGAGCCGCCACCTTTTCTGCTTCAGAGCTGCGCTCAATTGTGAAAAGGGCTGCAGCGTATAATTTGCCGGTAATGGCTCATGCAAGTGGCGATGAAGCTGTTAGGTGTTGTCTTGAAGCGGGCGTTAGCACCATTGAACATGGCTATTTTATGTCGCGTGAAACTTTAAAAAGGCTGGCAGCATCAGGTATTTATTGGGCCCCCACACTCTCCCCCGTTAATGCACAACTAGCCAAACCGGAGTTATTCAGTGCCCTTTCCCCTGCAATGCGGGAGGTAATTACACGCTCTCTACAATATCATCAGGAATTAATCGCAGAAGGTTTTGCTTTGGGTGCTCGCATTTTAGCAGGTACAGACGCCGGTGCTCCGGGAGTTCTGCACGGCATATCTCTTTTAGAAGAAATAATGCTTTTACAAAATTCCGGCCTTTCTCCTTTAGCAGCTCTTCAGGCTGCTACCAGTAAAGCAGCCCTTGCTTGCCAATTATCAGAAGCGGGAAGTTTAATGACCGGTAAAAAGCCATATATTTTGGTACTTAAAGATAATCCCTTAAATAACCTCAGGACACTTTTCTCTCCTGAGGCACTACTGATACCTGCTTGATACCGCAAAGTGACTAAATAAAAGAGGGTTAATCATGACGGATCATATTTGCCCCTACTGTAACGGTTTATACGAGTTAAAGGTTAGCTGTCCTTACTGTGGCAGCAGCATGGAGGATTGTGGTACTTTACAGGAAATGCTAGGTCCATATTCTCCTTATGAAGAAAATTCCTTACTTATGGGCAATCATTCCTGTATTCACCAACTATATTGCCACCATTGCCAGGCACAACTACAGTTTTCAGTCCCTACTTAGGTTGATACTCATATTTCCGGACAGCCTATTTACCGCTCACTTGCACGTTAATTTTAAGAAATTAAGAAATAAAAAATGCTTCCACAGCCTGTTTATCTGAATAAGGAATATGCTGATCACCGATGAGTTGGTAGGTTTCATGTCCTTTACCTGCTAAAAGAACAATATCTCCTTTATCTGCAATAGACAGTGCATAATGTACTGCTTCGTTACGATCCGGCAGCACTACGGGGAGATGCTCCATTCCCTGCAGAATTTCGCGTATAATACCCTCCGGCGACTCAGTGCCCGGATTATCAGAGGTAACAATCACTACATCACTGTAAGCTTCAGCAATTCTACCCATAAGCGGTCTTTTTGTTCTATCTCTGTCACCTGGGCAGCCAAAAACTATAATTAACCTGCGATGTGGCAGTGCACTTAAAGTTGTCAGCACTTTTTCCAGACCATCGGGTGTATGGGCAAAATCTATAAAGATACTAAACTCCTGCTGAAAATTAATTGCTTCCAGCCTGCCCGGGATAGACTCAAGATTATCAACTCCGTCAATAATGGCTTCTGGCGCAATTCCTTCAGCTAAAGCCGCGGCCACTGCCGCTATTGCATTGTAGACATTGTATTCCCCCGGTAAATGCACATTAATTTCAAATTCTAAGTTGCCATAACGTATTACTACGAGGGTTTCTCCTACAGTAGTACTGGCAACAAAACCGCGTACCGCAGCATTATCATGCAAACCATACGAGAACACAGGCACATCCAGGCTGGTCAGTAATAGTTTACCATAGTGATCATCTGCATTAATAATGGCTTGAGCACGGCCATTTTCTTTTTTAGGCAATTTTTTAAAAAGATGTGCTTTTGCTGCAAAATATTTTTGCATGCTTTTATGAAAATCTAAATGGTCATGTGTTAGATTAGTAAAAATAGCTGTATTAAACTCCACATGCTCCACTCTGCACCAGGTTAAGGAATGAGAAGATACTTCCATCACCACATGCTTAATATTCTGTTGATTCATCTCGGCAAAAGTTTTGTGCAGAGCAAATGCTTCCGGGGTAGTCAGATCTCCGGGAAGATACTCCTTATCCATACGAATACCTACTGTACCGATTACAGCGGCTGCATAACCTGCTGCACGGTAAATTGATTGCAAAAAGTGTGTAGTAGTAGTCTTGCCATTCGTTCCCGTTACCCCTACTATATGTAGTTTACGGCTAGGATGAGCAAAAAAACGATCGGATAAAAAAGACAATGCATGGCGCGTATCAGAAACATAAATAGTTGGTACCGGCAGATTTAGTGGTTTAGTCGCCAGCACGGCAACTGCGCCCCTCTCCACAGCTTGCCCGGCGAAAAAGTGGCCATCTACCCGCATGCCTTCCAAACATACATATAATTCGCCTGGTAAAACATAGCGGGAGTCGTGAGCGATTCCTGCTACTTCCAAATCAAGATTCTGACTTGCTGTTTGATGTGCATAACCTTTTAATAAGCTGGAAAGTTTCATGGCACACTCCTCTAGCTGCTAATAGCATTGGACACCGACTTTCGTCGGTGTCCGCTTTCTATTCTAATAATTTAAGCACCTTTACTCTTATTTTTGTGCAAATACTCCTCATATATGAGCATTAATTCTTTATCAAATAAAATTCTTTTTAAATCCACAGCTGCTGCTCTAACTAACGGTAAAATCTCTTCTGCTTCCTTTTCTGATAAATTGCGGCCATACTCTTTAAATTTAGCTATAATAGCTGCAGTGCCAGAATGCTTTCCGATAATAATTTGCCGCTGCAAACCTACTTCCTCTGGTTGAAATACTTCATAGGTGCCAGGATGTTTAATTACCCCGTCCGCATGAATTCCTGATTCATGAGCAAACATATTAGTCCCTACAATTGGAATGTTAACAGGCAAATCACGCCCGGATGCTAAAGCAACATACTCTGAGATTTCCCGCAGTTCATATGGTTTTATGCGTACATCGGTAGCAAACAAATATTTTAAAGCCATGGCTACTTCTGCCAACACAGCATTACCTGCTCTCTCACCCAAACCATTGACTGTTACTCCAACCATACTTGCTCCGGCCTTTATTCCAGCCAAAGAATTGGCTGTGGCCATACCAAAATCGTTATGAGTATGCATTTCGATATCCATATCAGTAGCTTCATGCAATTGTTTTATAACTTCATAAGTTTTAAACGGTTCCAAAATACCTACAGTATCACAAAAACGCAAGCGATCTGCTCCACATTCTTTGGCACGCTTTGCAAACTGGATAAGAAAGTCCAGACTGGTACGAGAAGCATCTTCAGCATTAACAGAAACATACTTCTGATGCTTCTTTGCAAAATCAACCGCCCTGGCCATACTGTCTAAAACCCATTCACGAGTTTTCTGCAGTTTATATTTAATGTGAATATCGGAAGTGGAAATAGAAATAGCAACAGCATCTGTGCCGCAATCCAAGGATTCTTTAATGTCATTTATATTAGCTCGATTCCAAGCCATAATACTGGCATCAAGACCTAAATCTACAATATTTTTAATAGCCTTTTTTTCATCACCGCCCATCACCGGAATACCCACTTCCAGTTGGTGCACACCTAAAGAATCCAGCATTTGAGCAATGCGGACTTTTTCTTTATTAGAAAAAACAACCCCTGCCGTTTGCTCCCCATCACGCAGTGTTGTATCGACAAGCATTATCTGTTTCTTGGCTAATCCTTCGTGAAATCTTTTCACCTCTTGCCCTCCTCATATCCAGCTATTTATATTAATTCGCTTAAATTTTCTCTTCTATTATATAATTAAAACCTTCTAAATGCCAGTATACACTATGTATTGCACTGCCATATCTACTGACGTATTTGGCCATTCCCATTAATGATATATTTTGTAGAAGTTAGAGCTACTAAGCCCATTGGTCCCCGGGCATGCATTTTCTGCGTTGAAATCCCCATTTCTGCGCCCAACCCAAATTCAAAGCCATCTGTAAAACGGGTGGAGGCATTAACATATACAGCAGCAGCATCAACTTGAGCCTGAAAATCCCTCGCCCGCTGATATTGTGAAGTAACAATGGCCTCTGAATGACCTGTACCATAATGGCTAATATGGGAAATAGCCTCCGCAAAAGAATTTACAACTTTAACAGCAATAATTAAATCTAAATACTCAGTAGACCAATCCTCTTCACTGGCTGGCTGCACACGGCTGTCAAATCCACATGTTTTTTCACATCCGCGCACTTCTACCCCGGTAGTAAAAAATTTTTCCAGCATCCTGGGAAGAAAAGCCTCAGCAATATCCTTGTGTACAAGAAGGGTTTCCATGGCGTTGCATACACCGGGACGGCTTGTTTTGGCGTTAAATGCTATATCAATAGCCATTTCCACATCGGCACCGGCATCAACAAAAGTATGACATACTCCCGTGCCCGTTTGAATAACAGGAACACTGGCATTTTCCATCACTGTTTTGATTAAATTGGCTCCTCCCCGGGGAATTAGTACATCTAAGTACTCATTAAGGCGTATCATTTCCTGTACAGCTGCACGCTCCGTATCTTCAATGAGATTAATAATGCCTATCGGTAAGTCTACCTTTACCAGTGCTTGCTGCAAACACTTCACTAGGGCAATATTAGAATTAATTGCTTCTGAGCTGCCACGTAAAACCACAGCATTTCCTGCTTTAAGTGCCAAAGCTGCAGCATCCACAGTTACATTGGGGCGTGCTTCATAAATAATACCCACCACCCCAAGGGGCACGCGCACCTGACCTACTTGTAAACCATTGGGACGTATCACCATTCCTGTTACTTCACCAATAGGGTCGGGCAGTGACACTAACTGCCGCACACCTTCCGTCATATCCGCAATGCGCTGAGCAGACAAAGCTAAGCGATCATAGAAAGCTTTATTGTAACCTTCCTTTTTAACGAGATTTTCTAAATCAAGGCTATTAGCTGCCAGTATTTCAGCCTGGTTTACCGTCAACTCTTCTGCAATGGCCATTAATGCTTCGTTTTTTTTCTTAGTTGTAGCCATTGCTATCTGTGCAGAGGCAGCTTTTGCTGCGGCTGCTTTTTTAATTACATCACTCATTTAATTTACCCTCCCTATTATTATTAACTACCATATTATTTCTATGAACTGCTTCTCCGCATTCCCGCTGCAGCAGGCCTGCGGCTTCATCTGTATGTAGACCCCTAATCCTCCTCAATTCCCGCGAATTATAATTAACTAACCCACGGGCAACTTCTTCCCCTTCTTGATCTTCAATGGACACCATTTCTCCTTGTTCAAAAGAACCATAAACAGCCATAATTCCACTTGGCAGTAGGCTTTTACCTTCATTCAGCACTGCTTCTGCAGCACCTTCATCAATAATAAGCCTTCCGTGCGGTATTTGGCCATAAGCAATCCATCGTTTTCGGCTTTCCAATGACTTTTTACGTGCACTAAAGAAAGTACCGATTTTTTCACCTTCCAGTAGACGCTGTAATACATGAGGTTCTTTCCCGTTGGCAATAATCATGGGCACTCCAGAATTTGTCGCTATTTCTGCTGCCATTAGTTTTGTTATCATACCACCCGTTGCCAATGCTTCGTCACTATCACCTGCAAGTTTTTTAATCTCAGGCGTTATTTTTTCTACTTTATCAATTAATTTTGCCTCTGGTTCAAGTTTGGGATTGGCAGAATATAAACCACCTATATCAGTTAATAAAACTAATAAATCTGCATCCAAGAGGCTGGCTACCAGTGCAGACAAAGAATCATTATCGCCAAATTCTATTTCTTCCACAGCTACTGTATCATTTTCATTTATAACGGGAATCGCTCCGTACTGAAGCAGTGCCTGTAGTGTATTACGGGAATTTAGATAACGCTTGCGATCATGGAAATCGTCCCTCGTTAATAAAACTTGAGCAATTACCAGTCCATACTCTGAAAAAAGTTTTTCATACATCTGAATTAACAAGCCTTGCCCTACCGCGGCAACTGCCTGTTTTTCCGGAATAGTCTGCGGTTTGTTTGCTAACCCAAGGCGCCCTATACCTGCTGCCACCGCACCTGAAGTTACTAAAATTACCTGACAACCCTGATTTTTTAAATCAGCTAATTCCCGCACCAGCTTTTCCATCATGCGCAGGTTTAATTTTCCGGTTTCATGCGTTAAAGTCCGTGAGCCAACTTTAACAACAATTGTACCGTTTGTTTTAATGCCCTTCCTCTTTTTACTCACTTTTCCCCAGCTCCTTTGAGCGCTTTGCAGCTTCCTTCACAGCACCCTGTATTAAACCGCGGAAATTGCCATTTTCTAAGGCGAAAATTGCTGTAGCAGTTGTACCCGCAGGTGAAGTTACCTGCTCCCGTAAGATTGCCGGATGTAGACCCGTTTCCTTTACCATTAGTGCAGAACCTAACACTGTTTGTACTGCCAGCTCTTGCGCCAAAGCCCTGGGCAGACCGCTCAGAACACCACCATCTGCTAAAGATTCAATAAGTAAGTACACGTAGGCAGGGCCGCTGCCGCTAACGCCTGTCACAGCATCTAAATAGTGCTCCGGCACAATATGTACTGCACCTAAATTTTGTAACCAAGACTCCACCAAGGCAAGATCTGCTTTATGTACGTAACTGCCGACAGAGATGGCTACTGCACCTTCGCCAATTAAGCATGGTGTGTTGGGCATGGCACGCACTACGCCGATTTCATGAGTAAAATTGTGTTCAAGTTCACTAATGGTAACACCTGCTACCACTGACACAATAAGCTGCCCTGGTTGCAATAGTGGTGCTAATTGTACTAATAAATTTTTTATATCCTGTGGTTTCACAGCAATAAACATAATTTTAACTGTTCTGGCAATTTCCAGTACATCGCCGGTTATAACACCATACTTATCAGCAACTTGCTGTAGTTTGCCGGGCGCAGCATCAGCTACCATAATCTTTTTCGGCGCCAAACCACTGGTGAGCAAACCTTTTAATAAGGCACCGCCCATTGCTCCCACACCAATTATACCTACTAGCTCAGACATAACCCACCTCCGTCACAGGAAGAACTTTTCTTTTTATTGTATACCACACCCCTGGGCTTTTCAAGAAACTAGTTCCAAAGGCAAAAAATTAGTATAGTATGATCTAATTTGCCCAAGTAAATAAAACCAATTTTACTTCTTTTTACGTTTGACAAAAATACTAACATACGTTAAAATAATCTATGCATGCAGGGGAGTGGCTCAATTGGTAGAGTAGCGGTCTCCAAAACCGTCGGTTGCAGGTTCGAGTCCTGTCTCCCCTGCCATTTTTTATCTATAAGCTATTTTTACTAAATTTATAAAACAAAATATATAAAATAAAAGACCGTGGTACCACGGTCTTTTTCCTGTCTTGGCTAAAGGAATTAATTAACTTCCTCAAACCAAAAAAGAGTAATATCGGCACCAAAATCCTCATCCCATTGTGTTCCGTACTTTAAGCGGAGGGTACGCTTGCAATAGGGGCAGGCTATTACTACCTCTTGAGGGTCTTCCTCGTCAACATAATTGCTTAAATCATTATTACAGCTTGGACAACAAACATAGTAAAACAATTAAAGCCCTCCTTATCGTCCTTTCTTTACAGTGAATTCGACAATAAATTTAGAATTCCTTTTCAGTATGGCATTAATAACAATCTTCAAAGAAAAAACTAAACAGGACTTACTTTACCTTTAATGATGGGTAAATCTTCGGGAAGCTCTTCATACTCACGCGTTAAGTTATAGACCCGGTTAACCTGAATAGTTTCTTCCTCAACCGTTACATTCATTAAAATAGCCATACGGTGTAAAAAATTCTCTTCTTCGGAAAACCAAAGATAGATTTGTAATTTATCCAGTGTAGCATTATTTTCAAAGCGGGTTAAAAATTGCAGCTCCGGTGGTGGTATTTCTAAAAAGTAAGTTTGACATGGTATATTATTAACAGTGCGTTGAGCACCTTTTTCTGCTACAATTTCTTTTCCCTTTAACATTGTCTGCAAAAGATAATACGGATCACGAATTACTGCGGGCAAGGCATCCAGGCCAGTTTTGTTTAATGCCTGCCAGTTCTCATCCAACTTGCTTTTAATAAAATACTGGTCATCTTCGGAACATATCTCTATCTCAAAATCTTCAATCTTACCGTAAAGACAATTATTAGTTACCTGACCCTTAAAACTTAATGAATAACCTGGGCCGCTTTCTTCAATTACTAATCCATATACATTTTGAGCAGCGGCAGCTTCTGTCTTTTCCCTGACTTCCTCTAAGGTTGTTGTTAGTGCTTCTAATTCCCCTTCCCTAAATATAATCATAAAAAAAGCTGAAGTAACAAGCAATAAAAAAAGTAGAATGACGACTAATGGCTTAGAAAATATTTTTTTTTGCGCAATATACGCGGCCTGTCTCATAGTTATCAACCCCACTAATACTTTATATTTATGTATGTATTGGTACACAAAAATAGAACAAAAGCGGGTGGATTTAAATCCACCCGCTTTTGTTAATGCCTTTCTGAGAGCAGCTGTCCACCAACACTGACGTTTTCTAACTGAGTTTCACGAAAATAAATAGTAAAAGATTGTTCAGGAATACCAGTAGCTTTACTGGCGGCGGCGGTAATTGTTTTAATCATTTCCCTTTTCTTTTCTACTTCCAACTTAGGGCCATAAAAGAAAAATGTAGGCATTTTATCCCTCCTCACATTTATTCTCAAGTTCCTAAGTCCTAGGAACAGAGTCCCATTTACACTTCATAGATTGAAAAAATCATTTCGTCTCCCTTTTTTGTCACGCCAAACATTAAATTATAATTTTTTAGGTTGCGATTAAGAAAATCCACTACCCGATAAAATTCTTGATTATTTTTTAATTTTAAAGTTGATAGTAATTCTAATTTTCCTTGCCCTTCCATTTTAACCGCCTCCTTGTAAATCGATCCGCCATTTTCTGACGCTTTCTAACATAGCATAGTCAGTTAAATCATACTGAATTGGAGTAATTGATATTTTATCCTCCTTGATTGCAGCCACATCAGTATCTTTTTCTTCCTTTATATCTACTATCTCACCGGCCAACCAGTAATAAGTGCGTCCACGGGGGTCCGTACGCTCTTCGAAAGGATTTTTGTAATGACGAACACCTAAACGGTTGATGGAAACTCCTTTTATTTGTTCTGCAGGACAGCCAGGTACGTTTACATTTAACAGCATTTCCTTTTTTGCCTGTTTTGCAAAAATTGGTGCTAAGTAAGCAATGAAGGCAGCCGCATAATCATACTGCGGATTATGATATTCAGCCAGACTGACGGCAATGGCGGGAATACCCAAAATTACTCCTTCAATGGCCGCTGATACAGTGCCTGAATAAAGCACATCAGTACCGAGATTGGCACCGCGATTTATACCGGAAATTACCAAATCAGGCTTCTGAGGAAGCAGTGCTTCCACAGCCAATTTCACACAATCTGCCGGTGTACCATTCACAGACCAAGCTGCAAGCTCTGGTGAATGCCTATACTTTACTTTTTCTGCACGCAGTGGTCTATGCATAGTAATGGCATGACCGGTTGCACTTTGTTCATGGTCAGGTGCAGCTATATACGTTTCCGCTATTTTTTTTATTTCCTGTGCCAAAGTCTGTAAACCTTCTGCAAAAATGCCGTCATCATTGGTCAGTAAAATACGCATTCTATCCCTCCGCAGTAAGCTTAGTTTAGTTATCCTCTTATTATAGCTTTACTAAATGCAAAGCTATATATTTGTTTGCAGTATAAAAAAGATGTAGACTCAAAAAATAGAAGGTAAGGAGGTGAAACAGTGAAAAATAAAAAATTAAAGTATTTCCTGTCCCTTCTCCTAATTGCAACGCTCTTTGTCAGCGGCTGTTCGCTTTTTCGCCGGCCGGAACCGGAGCGACAGCCTGTTCCACAGGTGCCCGCCCCAGATATGACACCGCAACAAAATCCTAACATTAATCCGGCACCGGCTCCACAACCGCAAACACCGCGGGTACAGCCGCCGGGACAACCGACTCCAGAAGCTACCGACATGGCACAGCGCATTGCTGACATAGCTACAGATGTCGAAGGCGTTGACAATTCTGTGGTAGTAGTCATCTCCAATATGGCACTTGTCGGTATCACAGTGGAGCGAGAAAGTGCTTCCCAAGAAAAGAATATCAAAAAAGAAGTATCAAAACGCATTGAAGACAGAGAACCAAGCATAGTTAATGCTTATGTCTCCGCTAATCCTGATCTTGTCAAGCAGCTGCAGGATATTTCGCGTGGTATACAACGCGGAGAACCAATTTCCAGCTTCTTTGATCAAATTACCGACGTGCTGACAAGAATGCGTGCCGAAACTAATGAAAATCGATAATTACTATTTTCCTGCCTGGCGTAAGCCAGGCTTTAATTTTCTTCTTCTTTTAGCAATAACTCTGCCCGCTGCTGTGCCTGAAAAAGAATTTTCTCTTCATCTAATGTTGTCAGCTTACCATTTTCACAAAGAATTTTACCATTAACCATTACCAGCTCTATATCAGATGGTTGGGCAGCATATACCAGATGTGCAACGAGGTCGTGTTGTGGTACCAGATGAGGGCGCTGCAAATTGATCACAATTAAATCGGCTTTCTGTCCGGGTGTTATTGCTCCTACATCCTCCAGAAATACTGCTTTAGCTCCCATTCGCGTAGCCATAGTCAATGCTTGCTGCGCCGTAATGGCTGTGGGGTCTAAATTAACTCCTTTATGTAGTAGTGCAGCCAAACGCATTTCTTCCAACATATCCAAATTGTTATTACTGGCAGCTCCATCAGTTCCCAATCCAACTGTAATCCCTTTGTCCACAAGCTCTGGTAGCGGTGCAATGCCGCTACCAAGTTTTAAATTACTACCGGGGTTGTGAGCAACATGAACATTATTTTCGCACATTATTTCCATATCTTCATCTGTCAGATGAACACAGTGAGCAGCAAGAACAGGCCGTGTAAAAAAACCAAGATTATTTAGTAATTGTACCGGTGTTACTCCATACTGACTGCGAATAGTTTTCACCTCATCTATTGTCTCCGACAAATGAATATGTAAAGGTACATTTAGTTTTTCCTGTAAAGCAAGTACTTTTTTTAAATAATCTGGTGGACATGTATAAGGAGCATGGGGACCCAGCATTGTAGAAATACGGCCATCTCCGCGCCCCTGCCAGTGTTTTACAAACTGTTCGCTCTCTTCCAGGGCCGCGTCTGCTTCTGCGCCGACACCAACCATCCCCCTGCATAAAACAGCTCTGATACCTGCTTCTTCTACCGCTTCTGCCACCTGATCCATAAAAAAATACATATCAGCAAAGGTAGTAGTGCCACCTTTAATCATTTCCGCCAAAGCCAACATAGTTCCCCAATAAACATCTTCCCGCTTAAGGCGCGCTTCCATCGGCCAGATTCGCTTTTCCAACCAGTACATTAAAGGAACATCATCAGCATATGAACGCAATAACGACATGGCAGCGTGACTGTGAGAATTAACAAAACCTGGTGCTACCAGTTTGCCGCGGCCATCAATTATTGTTGTAAATTTTTCCTGCCACTCTTTAGTAGGGCCAACATAAACAATGTTTTGCCCCTCAACTACCACATCAGCATCAGTTAGTATCTCAAAATTATCATTAACAGTAATAACTGTGGTTTGACTGATTAATATTTTCATTATTTGACCTCCTCACGCAAACCAGGTCCGTAAGAGGTGAGATAGAATTGACGCATACTGTGAATATCAGCCGGACTTAATTCTTGCAGCTGGCCCAGCATTTTGGCCGCTACTACTACCTGAGCAGTTTTCTCCACTATGCGGCATACATTCAGTGCTTCCGTCAAATCTCTGCCTAACCCAATCAGGCCATGGTTTGCCAATAATACGGCATTTTTGGCACCGAGAGCTTTTAAGGTATTCTCAGCCAATTCAGGACTCCCGGGTAATGCATAGTCTGCCACATCCACTCCTCCGCCAACAATCTGAACCAAATCTTCAACCACAGGCGGAATTGGTGCATGTGCTACCGCAAACGCTGTTGCGTAAATGCTGTGCGTATGGATTACAGCTTTACAATCTTCACGTTGTTGATAACAGGCTGCATGTAATCGCCATTCCGATGAAGGTTTCCATAAACCTTCTGTTTCTTCAGTTTGTAGATTTATTTTAACAAAATCCTGTGTTTGGATAGCAGTGTAGGGCATGCCGCTTGGTGTAATCCAAAAGCAATTATCTTCCCGCACAGAGATATTTCCCCATGTGCCCAATACTAAGTTCTCTTGGCACATAGACTTTATTGTCTGCAGCATTTGTAATTTACACTCCATACTGAAGCCCCTCCTGCAGGTGCATTAGGCTCTCTCGTGTCGGCTGCCTCACCACACCGATTTCTGTAATTATAGCAGTTATTAAAGCAGCAGGTGTAATATCGAAGGCAGGGTTGTAGCAGCAAACGCCGTCAGGGGCAATTCTCGTGCCGGCAAAATGAGTTAATTCCGCTTCGTCTCGCTCCTCTATCGGGATTTGCCCGCCATCCTGTAGAGTAAAGTCAAATGTGGAAATAGGGGCTGCAACATAAAACGGGATTTGGTGTGCTTTAGCCAACACTGCTAGAGAATATGTGCCAATTTTATTTGCCACATCGCCATTGGCAGCAATACGATCTGCTCCGACAATAACCAAATCTACCTGTCTTTGCTGCATGAGAAAGCCTGCCATGTTATCAGCAATTAAAGTAACAGGAATATTATCCTGCATCATTTCCCAAGTTGTTAAGCGGGCACCCTGTAAATAAGGTCTTGTTTCACCTGCAAAAACTGAAATTTCTTTGTTTTGTTCCACAGCTCTGCGGATAATGCCCAGAGCCGTCCCATAACCCACCGTAGCCAAAGCACCGGCATTGCAATGTGTAAGAATGCGTGCCTGCTGAGGAATAAGCTCAGCCCCCAAAGCACTAAGTTTCTTATTAACAGCGATATCTTCTGAAGCTATCTTTTCCGCTTCTGCCCACAAAATGTTTTCCCATTCTTCTGTTGTTTTGCCTTGCTGCGTTCGTGCCACATTCAACATACGTTCCACTGCCCACATCAAATTAACAGCAGTAGGACGGGTAGACTTCAGTCCTTCTGCTGCTTCAGCCAAACCGGCTAAAAATTGTTTTTGTGTACTTTTTTTCAAAGCAGTAGCCGCCAAAGCCATGCCAAAAGCAGCAGCAGCGCCAATGGCAGGTGCTCCGCGGACAACCATCTTTTTTATCGCTTGCGCCACATCATGCCAGTTACTACATTCAACATATTGTATCTGCGTAGGCAGCAAACGTTGATCCAGTAATAATATTTTTTCACCTACAATACGTATTGCTTTGACCATTTCTTAAACACCTACAATAGTATATTGTGACCAAGAGAGTGGCAGGAACAATTTCTGTTTTCCGGTAGACGTAAAATGGCTTCTGCCAATAAACGCTGCACTTTAATTACATTATTTTCCATCACATCAAGAACTTCCTGATGAGAAAGCACAGTTGGTGAAATGCCGGCGGCAAAATTGGTACATAAAGCTACTGTACTGTAGCAGATGCCTGCTTCACGGGCTAGCACTACCTCCGGAACATTCGTCATCCCCACCAAGTCGCCGCCTAATTGTTTAAACATTTTTATTTCAGCTGGAGTTTCAAAGCGCGGCCCTTCTGTGCAAACGTAAACCCCACCCTGGAGAAGTTCCAATCCTACACCTCTAGCCGACTGCAATAAAATAGCATTAAGTTCGGCGCAATATGGTTCTGTAAAATCAGTATGTACGACCCCTGCCTCCCCGCCTGTAAAAAAGGTAG
>JAAZJT010000055.1 GCA_012800215.1 Bacillota bacterium
ATAAACATAGTTAAGCAGTAAAGCAATGGATACTTTTCACACGATGACCGATGAGGAGTTGGTTGTCATGTATATTGGTGGCAATAACGAGGCGTTTGATGAGCTGTTAACAAGGCACCAACACTCACTTTATTCCTACATCCTCTATACCGTACGCGATAATGGCCTTGCGGAGGATATTTTCCAGGACACCTTTATGAAGGCCATCATCACCATTCAACAAGGCAAGTACGCCGAGTCCGGCAAATTCAAGGCATGGATCAATCGCATCGCACGCAATTTGATCATTGACCATTTCCGGCAGAAAAAGAGTGAGAATACCGTTTCCAACGACGCTTACGAGGTAGATCTGTTCAATAACCCATCGTTGTGCGAGGAGACGGTCGAGACGAAGATGGTACGGACGCAGGTGCTGAACGATGTGCAAATGCTGGTTGACCGCTTGCCAGACAACCAGAAAGAGGTGGTGGAGATGCGGTACTATAAGAATTTAAGCTTCAAGGAGATTGCCGATGTCACGGGGGTGAGCATCAACACCGCGCTGGGGCGGATGCGGTACGCGATTCTCAACATGCGAAAAATGGCGACCGAGCATCAGATCGTGTTAACAATCAATTGATACCACCTTCTCGTTTTAGAACCATCTGTAAAAAGTTCAATTTTAAAGGATTGGAAGAACTTTTGAAAAGATAGTTCAATGAAACATAGTTCAATGAAACGGCAAAGAGGTCAGGTAAACCTCGCAATCTAAACAAAACACCTGAAAGATAAAAAAAAGTAGATATAAATAATGTTAAAGCACTTGACTTTTGCATTATTTGTATGTATCTTTATTGCTATATTTTCAATGAATCCATAATAAACTCCTAACTCTAATATAATTTAATTTAATCCACATGAAAAAGAACATCCTGCTTTACCTGAAAGAAGCCACAGTCACGGATTGTCAAAAAGCGGCTGCAGCGCTTCGCGAGAAGGGTTTAACTGTGTTAGCTCAATATGGGAACACAGCCCTTGAAGTATATGTAACAGATGAGGAATTGACTTGGCTCCAGAGTACAAGTTTCTTCAGTGAAAGTTTTGAAGGGTCTGTCAGTGAGACAGCATTGAAAGTGATGAACACGGAAGGTAAGGAGCTTGCAAAAGCCTGGAACCAGAGGCAAGGCACTGCACCTTCTCCTGAAGGTGTTGCCGGGGTTGATGCGGAGAAGTCCAATCGAGGTCTCTCTTGGGGCACAAAAGGCTTTGACGAGCCGAGACCCCATACCGATATTTCAGGTACTTTTTTTTTGACGACCATTTTAGAGAAGAAGGCGATTGACGGTGAACTCCAAATCCCTGAAAGGAAAGGTTTCAGTCCGACAAGAAGCCAGAAAGCTTACAAAGACATTCATGACCAGTTACTGGCTAAACTGAAAGACCCCACCAAAGCCTATCACCTGTCGAGGTTGGCAATTATTCGCCCTGACCTCGAAGAGGCTATTTTTGCCATGTCGGCTGACGATGTGGATAAGCTTTTTAAAGTGTCAAGGTCAGAACGCGTCAACCTGGGCGTTATCCCGGATGTCATTGTTAGTAAGGGTGACCTCGCTGGCGCCGCCCCGGAAGCTTCCTGCTGGCGGATGGATGGGGAAATCTCCGTCGGCGTTGTATTCGTAGAATCTTCAAAAACAGGCGGGCCAACCTTCAGTAGTGCCGAGCGCACCACCTTGCTTAACGAAGTGCAGACAGGCCTCAACTGGCTGGCCTCTCAGCATCCGTTGGGCGGAATGACCTGGGTTTACAATCTCCAATACATTAAAGTAAACGTAGAAAACGGCACAAACAGCAGCACTGAAGACTATTGGAGAAACCCTGCCATGCAAAAAGTCAGCTACAATGGGAAGAAATTTACGGGAGACTGGAGTGGTGTGGTAAACTACCGCAATGAAATGCGTACGGTCAACAATTCGGCGCATGCCATCGTCATTTTCATCACCCCCTTCGCGACAGAATGGCACGCTTACGCGGGTGGTGCCCGTGTAACCCTCGCTAACCGTAACAACTGGGGCGGCTGGGGTATCGGAACGATAGACGCTATTACCGCACATGAGGTGTGTCACCTTTTTGGTGCGGCCGATGAATATACCGGTAGTGGAACACCCTGCAGTAGCTGCTCCACGGTGCATGGCTGTTTAAGCTTTCCCAACGGTAACTGCAAGGCCTGTGCAGTGTCGCCCGTCCCGTGTATTATGGACCGCAACAGCCTGCAGATCTGTGGTTACACCCGTGGTCAACTCGGTTGGCCAGCCGTGTGGGACTGGCAGTTAATTGACAACACCACTAACAATAAGGCGCTCACCGCATCAGGTACTCATTTGTACAAGCTTAAGACTAATGGTGAGATATGGGCTTACAGCGGAACGGGCCAAACTTGGCAGAAAATTGATAACAATCCCGCGACGATTGCTATTGTTGCGGCAGGCAGCAACCTCTACCAATTGCACAACACCGGGAAAATATGGAAATACACCGGAGTGCCTCTTACCGGCTGGCAGTGCATCGACACGAATCCAGCTACCAAGGCCATTGCTGCTGCCGGAAACAATCTTTACCAGTTACATAACACCGGAAAGATTTGGAAGTACACCGGTGTGCCAGTTACCGGCTGGCAAATGGTAGATAACAACCCGGCAACGATCGCCATCGCGGCGGCCGGAAACAACCTTTACCAGTTGCACAAAACCGGAAAGATTTGGAAGTACACCGGTGTGCCAGTTACCGGTTGGCAAATGGTGGATAACAACCCGTCAACGATCGCCATCGCGGCGGCAAGAAACAACCTTTACCAGTTGCACAAAACCGGAAAGATTTGGAAGTATACCGGTGTGCCAGTTACCGGCTGGCAAATGGTAGATAACAACGCTGCTACAAAAGGCATCGCCGCGGCTGGCAACCGACTGGTGCAGATCCATTCGTCCGGTCACATTTGGCAATACACGGGTGTGCCTGTAACAGGTTGGCAGATGCTGGATTTCAACCCCGCTAGCAAGGCCATTGCCCTTGCGGAAAACGCGCTATATCAACTGCACAGCACTGGAAAGATCTGGCGCTTTACGGGTACCCTGGTATAAAGTTTACATTTATCTTTGGTTTGAATGTGCTTATAGCTGATAAAAGGAAACCGCTTTCGCTTATTAGTGTGAAAGTATCGAAGAAAAGGGTAATCGGCTGATATTTAGCCGATTACCCTTTAATATAGTTGTCCCACCAGGATTCGAACCTAGACTGACTGAACCAAAACCAGGAGTGCTACCATTACACTATGGGACAATCCTTATATGCTTCGTGAAAAGCAGTGCAAAAATAGAATAAATCCCCTCAGCTTCCAAATTTTTCACGGAGAATTGCAGCTGTGTAGCTTAAAGTTCGAGTAAAAACGAAACTTAAACCGTAAAATATTGTATTGGTTGAGAGCAACCTGCCCGGTATCGAGCAGGTTGTTTTTTCATTCAGGGAAGGTAGGAGATGTCAAGGTATATAATAAACAATGCCGAAGCGAAATCCGCTTTCTGACGTACGTAGATGATATTTCTCCATTGATAGCGGGATTAGGCTATGAATTTTCAGGTAGGGATTAGCAAACAGTCCCACGGGGGCTTTTTTAAAGTCGTACTTTATCCCCAGGCCAAGCATGGCACCTATACCCGTTTGGCTGTCCAAATGATTCTCTTTTCCCATATCTATCCCCAAGGAGATTCCCCCGTTCAAAAAGAAATAATTGAGAAATGTCCATCTTACCGTTAACGGTATATCAAATACCCCATTCGTCACTTTGTAGGGAGCCGGCGCATCTGGGCCGAGTGACGCGTTGCTAAACCGGTATTTGTATTGACCGTAGGAAATTCCCGTTTCAAGATCCAGCTGTTTCGTTAGGGGGTA
>JAAZJT010000056.1 GCA_012800215.1 Bacillota bacterium
GCGATGGCAAAGGCCATGTCGGCGCCGGTATGGGTAAAGCAGGCGAAGTGCCTGAAGCAATTCGTAAGGGCGTGGAAGATGCTAAAAAGAATATGATCGAAGTTCCCATCGTGGGAACCACAATCCCGCATCCTGTTACTGGTGTCTTCGGTGCAGGACGTGTAATGCTTAAGCCTGCATCGGAAGGTACAGGCGTGATTGCAGGCGGGCCGGTGCGTGCAGTACTGGAGTCAGCCGGCGTGCAAGATATCCTCACTAAATCACTCGGTTCCGCCAATGCGATTAATGTAGTCAAAGCCACCATGGAAGGTTTGAAGTCTTTAAAAAGAGCAGAAGAAGTGGCCAGACTACGCGGCATTACGGTGGAAGAGTTATTAGGGTAGGAGGTAAACAGATGGCAAAACAGTTACGCATCACATTGGTTAAGAGCGTGATTGGGCGGCCCGAAACCCAACGGGTAACAGTAAAAACGCTTGGCTTAAAGAAACTTAACCAAAGCGTGGAACATGAAGATACACCTCAGATCAGGGGTATGATTAATAAAGTGTCCCACCTCGTTAAAGTAGAAGAGCTCTAAGGGAGGTGTAATGAATGCGACTGCATGAACTAAAGAGTCCTAAAGGTACACGTACCGCAAAAAAAAGAGTGGGTCGCGGCATTGGCAGTGGTTTGGGTAAAACCTCCACCCGTGGCCATAAAGGACAGAAAGCACGCTCTGGCGCCAGTATCCGGCCCGGTTTTGAAGGTGGCCAAATGCCTTTACAACGTGCTTTACCTAAACGGGGTTTTACCAGCATTTTTAAGAAAGAATATAATGAAATAAATGTTGCTCGTTTAAATGTCTTTGCCGATGGCACAGAAATAACACCGCAACTTTTAAAGGAAAAAGGGTTAATTAAATCCTTTAAAGATGGAGTGCGGGTGCTGGGTAATGGTGAGTTAGAAAGGGCACTTACTGTTAAAGCTCAAGGCTTTACTAAAACGGCAGTGGAGAAAATTGAGGCTGCCGGTGGCAAAGTAGAGGTGATTTAAAAATGTTAGAAACGCTCCGCAGTGCCTGGAAAATTAAAGAACTGCGCCAGCGTATCACCTTTACGCTGTTGATGCTTGTAGTATTTCGCCTTGGTTCCCACGTGCCGGTACCCGGTGTAGACCCGGCACAAATTGCTAACTTTTTTAAAGCAAGCAATCTCTTTGGACTGTTTAATGTTTTTGCCGGGGGTGCCTTGGAGAACTATACAATCTTTGCCATGGGTATTTTCCCGTATATTAACTCCTCCATTATTGTCCAGCTGCTAGGAGTGGTTATTCCTAAGTTTGAAGAATGGGCTAAGGAAGGACCGGAAGGTCAAAGAAAAATGCAGCAGGTCGTCCGTTATGGTACCGTAGTTTTAGCACTGGTGCAGGCGACCGGTATGACACTGGGTCTTTTCCGCGGCGCTGTTTTGAACCCCGGCACTTTCACCTACCTTACCATTATTGTTACTTTAGTAGCCGGTACAGCTTTCTTAATGTGGTTAGGTGAACTCATTACTGAAAAGGGAATTGGTAATGGTATATCCGTTATTATCTTTGCCGGTATTGTTTCACAGTTTGGTACCGGTGTACTGCAGATTTATGATTTACTACGATTCGGCCGCCTGAATATTTTGGTTGTTTTGCTAACCATTCTGATAATGTTGGTTCTAATTGTAGGGATTATTGCCCTGGAGGAAGGGCAGCGCCGTATTCCGGTGCAATATGCCAAAAGGGTAGTAGGACGTAAAATGTACGGTGGTCAATCCACACATATTCCCTTTAAAGTTAATCAGTCCGGTGTGGTTCCAGTTATTTTTGCCTCAACGCTTTTAATGTTTCCCAGTACAATTGCCGGCTTTATTGACCACCCGGTAGCTAACTGGATTGCTAGAGTATTTGCTCCCGGCAGCGTTGTGCATACGATTCTCTTTGTTTTGTTCATTCTCTTTTTTGCTTATTTTTATACTTCCATTCAGTTTGACCCTAATAAAATAGCCACAGATATGAAAAAATACGGTGGTTTTATACCTGGGTTACGTCCCGGGAGGCCCACTGCGGAGTTTCTCGCACGGGTGTCCAGCCGCTTAACACTTGCCGGTGCATTGGCATTGTCTTTGATTGCTATTTCACCCGTGATTCTGCAAGCTGTCTTTAAAATTAATATTATTTTTGGCGGTACTGGAATGATTATCGTGGTCGGCGTCGTACTAGAAACTATGAGACAAATAGAAAGCCACTTGATGATGAGAAACTACCAGGGCTTTATGAAATAGCGGAGGCCTGTATGATTACAATTAAATCTCAACGGGAGATTGAACTAATGCGTACCGCCGGTCGTGTGGTGGCAGAAGTTTTACATGTGTTGGAACAGGCTGTTCGCCCTGGAATTACAACTGCAGAATTAGATAAAATTGCTGAAAAACACATTCGTAAAGCAAACTGTCAGCCAGCCTTTTTGGGATATCAGGGTTTTCCTGCCTCAATTTGTGCCTCAGTGAATGAAGAAGTGGTCCACGGTATCCCCAGTTTGCGCAAACTCAAGGAAGGCGACATAGTTAGCATAGATGTGGGTGCGGTATTTCAGGGGTATTACGGAGATGCTGCTGCTACTTTCCCGGTGGGAGAAATTGATGAGGAAAGTTTACGTTTAATAGATGTGACACGAGATTCACTTTATCGTGGCATTGCTATGGCAAGGTCTGGGAATCGTTTAACCGATATTTCGCACGCTGTGCAAGAGTATGTAGAGCAGCATGGTTTCTCTGTCGTTAGGGATTATGTCGGGCATGGTATAGGCAACCAGATGCATGAAGAGCCTCAAGTTCCCAACTTTGGCAAACCGGGTCGTGGTCCGCGGCTGCAGGCCGGTATGGCCTTGGCCATTGAACCCATGGTTAATAGTGGAACTTGGCGTGTGGAAACATTACAGGATAATTGGACAGTGGTAACATTGGATCGTAAAAGATCCGCCCATTTTGAACATACAGTTATTATCACTGACGGGGAACCTGTGATTACAACCGCACTCTAGCAATGGATTTGCGAAAATGTTCCTGCGAAATGAAGGGAGACTGAAATATGAGTAAAACGCCAAAAATTGGCGATTTGGTTCACTCTCTTGCAGGCCGTGACTCCGGTGAGTATTACCTGGTCGTTGGCATTACGGAGAAACGTACAATTCTTGTAGCCAACGGCTTAAACCGCCCCCTCAAGCGCCCTAAGAAAAAAAATCCTCGTCATTTGCAGATTCACCGATCTGGACCTGCTGAACTGGTGGAAAGAATACAGCAACGCAAAGCGCGCGATGAAGAAATTGCACGGGCGATCTGTAGTATGGTTAGGGAAGACCAACCTGGGGGAGAAAGGGAGGGAAACGAACCTGATGTCGAAGAAAAAAGATGGTATTGAAGTAGAAGGAACAGTCATAGAGCCTTTGCCAAACGCGATGTTTCGTGTAGAGCTTAAAAACGGACACAAGGTGCTGGCCCACGTTTCGGGAAAAATTCGTATGAACTTTATCCGAATTCTCCCAGGGGACAGGGTTTTAGTGGAACTATCCCCGTATGATTTGACACGTGGTCGGATTACCTACCGTTATAAGTAGACGCCAAAAGGAGGTTTTGGGATGAAAGTTAGACCATCTGTGAAACCGATTTGCGAGAAGTGCAAAGTCATCAAGCGCAAAGGTAAAGTCATGGTGATCTGTGAAAACCCTAAGCATAAACAAAAACAGGGTTAATTGTATAAAAAGGGAAAAGTCTGGAAATTCTAATGCTGTTGCAAAGAAAGGGAGGTGCAAATCCTATGGCAAGGATTGCCGGAGTCGACCTGCCGCGTGAAAAACGCGTAGAAATAGCGCTTACCTATATTTACGGTATTGGCCGTAAAACTGCTCAAGACATCCTAAATCAGACAGCGATTAATATGGACACACGTGTCCGGGATCTGACAGAAGATGAAGTAAACAGATTACGTGAGTATATTGATAAGAACTATAAAGTTGAAGGTGACTTGCGCCGCGAGGTGGCAATGAACATTAAACGCTTAATGGAAATAAGCAGCTACCGCGGTATTCGTCACCGCAGAGGACTACCTGTCCGTGGGCAAACAACGAAAAATAATGCCCGTACACGTAAAGGTCCTAAACGCACAGTCGGTGTCAGACGTAAAAAGTAAGTACGATAGGGGGGAAATGTCTTGGTGGCACGTAAAAGATCAACACGTCCCAGAAGGCGTGAGCGTAAAAATATTCAACATGGTGTTGCCCATATTTTGTCCACCTTTAATAATACACTGATTACTATTTCAGATTTGCAGGGAAATGCTATTTCCTGGGCCAGTGCCGGTGGAGTCGGTTTTAAAGGATCGCGTAAATCAACTCCTTTTGCTGCTCAGATGGCAGCAGAAAGCGCAGCAAAAGCGGCGATGGAGCATGGCATGAAAGAAGTAGAAGTGTATGTCAAGGGGCCAGGTTCAGGCCGGGAAGCAGCCATTCGTTCTTTGCAGGCTGCAGGGCTTGAAGTAAACTTAATTAAAGATGTAACACCTATCCCACATAACGGTTGCCGTCCGCCCAAACGGCGTAGAGTATAACCTGAGGAGGTCAGTCTATTGGCTAGATATACCGGAGCTGTCTGCAGGCAGTGCCGCCGTGAAGGTTTAAAGCTTTACCTAAAAGGCGAACGCTGCTATACAGAAAAATGTAGTGTAGATCGCAGAACCTACGCGCCTGGCCAGCATGGCCAACGCCGTAGAGGAAAAGCTTCTGAATACGGTTTACAGCTGCGTGAAAAGCAAAAAGCACGCCGTATTTATGGCGTACTGGAAAAGCAATTCCGTAAGTATTTTAAAGAGGCCGACCGTCGTAAAGGCATCACAGGTGAAAACTTACTCCAAATCTTGGAGTCCCGTCTTGATAATATTGTTTATCGTATGGGGTTTGCCTTTTCTCGTCCTGAGGCCCGTCAATTAGTAAAACACGGTCATTTTAGTGTTAACGGCAAAAAAGTTACAATTCCGTCTTATCTGGTACGTCCTGGGGATGAAGTGGCTGTTCGTGAAGGCAGTCGCGGTAAGGGCCGTTTTAAAGATCTTGCGGAGCTTACACGTAATCAAGGAACGATGGAATGGCTGGAAGTAGATCGTGAGAATCTGTCAGGCAGGGTTATTCGTTTACCCAATCGCGATGAAATCGATATACCCATTGCCGAGCATCTCATCGTTGAGCTGTATTCCCGCTAACCTATGAGTGTAAAACGAACTGCCCTCGCGTTGGTATGGAATGAGAAGGAGGGTTTAGACTTTGATTGAAATTGAAAAACCAAAGATTGAGCGTATCGATGACAACAATGATATTGGATATGGTAAGTTTGTAGTTGAGCCTCTGGAGCGAGGTTATGGTATTACGCTGGGTAATTCCCTACGGCGCGTACTTCTTTCCTCGCTTCCGGGTGCAGCCATTACCTCAGTAAAAATAGATGGTGTGCTGCATGAATTTTCAACTATTCCCGGAGTTGTTGAGGATACTACTGAAATTATCCTTAATTTAAAAAAATTGGCCATGAAAATTCACTCGGATGAACCGCAGACTTTAGTGGTTTCAGCCGATGGCCCGGGAGAGGTCAAAGCAGGCGATATTAAGTTGCCGGCCGACGTGGAAATTCTTAACCCAGATCTGCACCTGGCCACTTTAGAAGAAGATGCCAAGCTCTATATGGAGCTAAATGCAACTAATGGTCGTGGCTATGTGCCGGCTGAACGGAATAAAGAAACAGGACAACCAATTGGTATAATACCTGTAGATTCACTGTTTTCACCAATTCGCCGTGTCAACTATAAAGTTGAGGATACACGTGTTGGCCAGCATACAGACTATGACAAGTTGACCTTGGAAGTATGGACGGATGGCAGCATCCATCCTGACGAGGCCATTAGTTTGGGTGCTAAAATTCTTTCCAAACATCTCAGCCTTTTCATTAATCTCACAGAAAAAGTAGCAGATGTGGAAATTCTTGATGAAAAAGAAGAAGATGATAAAGCAAAAGTTCTGGAGATGTCCATTGAGGAACTAGACCTTTCTGTTCGCTCCTATAACTGCCTTAAACGAGCCGGCATAAATACAGTACAAGAGTTAACCCAAAAGACCGAAGAAGAAATGATGAAGATACGCAACCTTGGAAAGAAATCTCTAGAAGAAGTAAATAACAAATTAAAGGAACTTAATTTATCTCTGCGCGACAGCAATGAGTAAAGGAGGGAGGAGCCATGGTACTACGCAAATTCGGCCGTCGTAGTGATCATCGCCGTGCGATGCTGCGTAACTTGGTAACTTCAATGATTCTCGCCGAAAGAGTCGAGACCACGGAGGCAAAAGCTAAACAAATCCGCAGCATTACAGAAAAAATGATTACCCTCGGAAAGCGTAAAGATTTACATGCGCGCCGCCAAGCTCTGGCCTATCTCCTAGATGAGACAGCAGTAAAAAAACTATTTGATGAAATAGCCCCGCGTTATGAAGGGCGTCAGGGCGGATATACCCGTATTCTTAAATTAGGCAGACGCCGTGGCGATGCTGCACCGATGGCAATTATTGAGCTTGTGTAGAGAAAAATAAAAGAATCAAGAAAATCGACCCATTATATGTCGATTTTCTTTATAGTAGCCGCTATTTTTCGATCCCACACCGGGGGGTGAGTCCAATCGAAATAATCAAAGTAGTAGGACTTGGATATAAATATCAAAAAGAGGATGAGGGTGAATTCTGGGCACTGCGTGATATTAATCTCTCGATAAAAAGAGGAGAGTTTGTTGCAGTTTTAGGTCCCAATGGTTCAGGGAAATCGACACTGGCCAAACATTTTAATGCACTTTTGCTGCCTACTTGTGGCGAACTTTATGTGAATGGGCTTAACACAAATGATGCTGCAAACCATTGGCTAATCAGGCAGTCTGCAGGCATGGTTTTTCAGAATCCTGATAACCAGATTGTTGCTACTACTGTAGAAGAAGATGTTGCTTTTGGTCCTGAAAATCTGGGGCTGCCTGCAGCTGAAATACGGCAAAGGGTAGATGAAGCACTGGAGATTGTGGGTATGTCGGCATACAAAAAGCATGCACCCCATTTATTATCCGGTGGGCAAAAACAGCGGGTAGCAATTGCAGGTGTACTTGCTATGCGCCCACAGTGCCTGATTTTAGATGAACCAACTGCCATGCTAGATCCGCGTGGCCGGCGAGAAGTTTTGGAAACAGTAGCTCGCTTAAATAAAGAAGAAAATATTACCGTCATTTTAATAACACATTTTATGGAAGAAGCAGTTGCAGCCGATCGAATCATTGTTTTAGAAAATGGTATTATTGCCTTGACTGGTACTCCGCAGGAAATTTTCCCTAAAGTGAAAGAGCTGCAGTCATTAGGTTTGACTGCACCGCCGGTTGCCCAACTGGTTAGCGAACTTCGTTTGGCCGGCGTGGATCTTCCTCCTTCCATACTGACGGTAGATGAATTGGTGGGGCAATTATGTTGTTAACAATGGAAAATGTAAGCTACACCTATATGCCGGGAACGCCCTTTGAAGTAAAAGCATTACAAAACATTAATCTAACCATTCCCAAAGGTGAATATCTTGCCATTATCGGCCAAACCGGCTCTGGCAAGTCCACTCTAGTCCAGCATTTAAACGGCTTATTGAAACCAACCTCAGGAAAAATCCTCCTGGATGGTAAGGATGTAAAAAATAAAGCTGATTTATTGGCATTAAGGCGCCGCGTTGGTTTGCTTTTTCAATTCCCTGAACAACAATTATTTGAAGAAACTGTATTTGCAGATGTTGCTTTTGGTCCTAAAAACATGGGTTTAAATGAGGCTGAGATTAAAGATCGTGTGGAAAAAGCATTAATCGCAGTGGGTTTATCATTGGACGTACAGAATCGTTCTCCTTTTTCTCTGTCTGGAGGGCAAATGCGACGGGTAGCCATGGCTGGAGTACTGGCTATGCAGCCTGAAGTCTTGATTTTGGATGAACCTGCCGCAGGATTGGACCCGCGCGGCAAAGAAGAGATATTTGATCAAATTGATAAATTACATCAGGAAAATGGTTTAACGGTTGTTTTAGTTTCCCACAGCATGGAGGATGTAGCCAGCAGAGCTAAGCACTTGCTTGTCCTGGCTGATGGGCAGATAAAATTACAGGGCACGCCAGCGGAAGTTTTTACAGATGCAGCGATGTTAGAAAACTTAGGTTTGGCTCTACCGCAAATGACTTTGCTGATGCAGCGTTTGCGGCAAGCGGGACAGGATGTACCCACAGATATTTTCAGTGTGGCTGCTGCCCGTGATGCTATCCTACGTATGCTGGAGGTGCAGTAAGTATGAGTATGCTAAAAAGTATTACTATCGGCCAGTTTGTACCGGGAGATTCACTGATGCACCGCTTAGATGCGCGGGCTAAGTTTATAGCTTTAATCTTTCTTATTATCGCAGTTTTTACAGTGAATACTTTTTGGGGATATATTATCATAGCTGCTGTGATTTCCTCCCTTTTGTTTTCATCCCGTTTACCATTGCGTTATTTTTTTCGTGGCCTGCGCCCCGTGTATTACATTCTGACTTTTACTTTTATTATTCATCTTTTTTTCACCAAAGGTGGCAGTGTACTGCTGCGCCTGGGCAGTGTCACGGTAGAATCTTATGGTGTTTACCTTGGATTATTTATGATAACGCGCATTATCTTCCTTGTTGTTACTACTTCACTGCTTACTTTAACTACCTCACCCATTGCTTTAACGGATGCTTTGGAATATCTGCTGAAGCCGCTGGGTAAAATTGGCATCCCGGCACATGAAATAGCCATGATGATGACTATTGCCATGCGTTTTATCCCCACACTGATGGAGGAAAGCGAAAAAATAATGAAGGCACAAATGGCCCGTGGGGCAGATTTTGAAAGCGGTAATATCTATCGTCGTGCCAAAAGCCTTGTGCCGCTTCTAGTGCCTTTGTTTGTTTCTTCCTTCCGCAGGGCAGATGACTTAGCTGTTGCCATGGAGGCTCGTTGTTACCGTGGCGGGGAAGGGCGCACAAGACTTAATGAATTAAAAGCAGTCCCCCGCGATTTTATTGCCATTGCTTGTACTATTCTGCTTGTAGTCTTAATTAACTGGGCACAGGTTTAAGAGGGAAGCCCCCGATGAAAAATATTAAACTGACTTTATCTTATGCAGGTACGAATTATCATGGTTTTCAACGGCAAAAAAACGCAATAACCATCCAGGAAAAAGTTGAACAGGCTTTGCAAACCGTTTTTGGTGAGAGTATTCCTCTTACAGCAGCAGGCCGCACAGATGCCGGAGTACATGCAGTAGGTCAAGTTGTTAATTTTAAAGTTGCCACCTCTATTCCCATTAACCGTATTCCGTACGCATTAAATGCTAATCTTCCCCATGATATTGTTGTTACTGCTGCCGAGTTCGTACCGGATGATTTCCACGCCCGTTATTGTGCTAAAAGCAAAGTATATCGTTATACCATTGATAATGCAGAGCACCCCCGGGTTTTTACACGGCATTATGCATTGCACATTGGCTATCCACTCAATCTTACTCTCATGCAGCAAGCAGCTGCGACGCTGGTGGGAAAGCATAATTTCAGATCTTTCATGGCCAGCGGCAGTTCGGTACAGACAACGGAAAGACACTTGTTGCGTCTTGATGTGCAAAAACAGCAGCAATATATCGAGATAACAGTAGAAGCAGACGGTTTTTTATATAATATGATTCGCATCATTACAGGGACATTAATTGAGGTAGGACGAGGCAAACGTCCGCCAGATCTCACACCGGTTCTTAATGAGCGCAGCCGTGCTGCAGCGGGGTGGACAGCACCTCCGCATGGCTTAGTGATGCTTGAGGTAAAATATTAGTAAATTCATTAGCCTGTCATAGATATTTACTTGACAGGCATGGCACCATATTATAAAATAATTTTGTGTCAATTCGCCGTTTCTGCCCCGTTAACGGCGTATTGCAGAGTGCTTGTTGAGCAAGGAGGAAAAATATGCATACCACATTTATGCCTAAAGCCGGGCAGGTCGAACGGAAATGGTATATACTTGATGCCGCCGGTAAGCCTTTGGGCAGAGTAGTTACAGAAGTTGCCCGCATCCTTCGCGGCAAACATAAACCAATTTATACACCCCATGTGGATACTGGTGATCATGTTATTGTGATCAATGCAGCAAAAGCTGTATTAACCGGGAATAAAGCAGAACAGAAATTTGCTTATCGCCATTCTGGTTATCCGGGTGGGTTAAAAAAGGTTTCCTATGGTACCCTAATGGCAACTAAACCGGAAAAGGCTGTAATGTTGGCAGTAAAAGGAATGTTGCCGCATAATCGGCTGAGACGCGCAATGCTGAAAAAAGTCCGTATTTATGCCGGCAGTGAACATCCCCATGAGGCGCAGCAGCCGGAAGTTTGGGCATTTTAGGGTGGAAAGGAGGAAACTTTAATGGCACAAGTTCAGTTTTACGGTACCGGTCGTAGGAAAAATGCAATTGCCAGAGTACGTCTTGTTCCTGGCAGCGGTGATATTATCATTAATGGCAGAGGCCTTGACGACTACTTTGGCTTGGAGACATTAAAACTTATTGTACGCCAACCTTTAGTCTTAACTGATACTTTAAACAAGTTTAACGTGATTGCGAAAGTTGAAGGTGGCGGAACCACAGGACAGGCAGGCGCAATTCGCCATGGCATTGCCCGTGCCCTTTTACATGCCGACGGTGATTACCGTCAAGCTCTAAAAAGTGCAGGCTTTCTCACCCGTGATCCACGCATGAAGGAACGTAAAAAGTACGGACTCAAGAAAGCAAGACGTGCACCACAATTTTCAAAGCGTTAATATTGTTTTATCTATTTTTATATATAATCAATCACCAGTTCTGTTTGGACAGAACTGGTGATTTTCTATAGTTTTTGTTTTTCTATAGTTTTGGAGGTGTATTTTTAATGCCCATGCAGGAAGTGCTTGCCGGTGCTAAAAAAGCGGTACCAATTGTTTTAGGATATTTACCCCTTGGTTTTGCTTATGGGGCATTAGGCCGTATAGCAGGCATCCCTCTGCCGTATATTATCATGATGTCTCTCATGGTCTTTGCCGGTAGCGGTCAGTTTATTGCAGTTAGTATGATTGCCGCCGGCAGCGGTGTAATTTCCATTGTAATGACAACTTTTCTGGTTAATCTGCGCCATCTATTAATGAGCGCTTCCCTTTCAACTTTTTTGCAGGAAATACCCCGCAAAGTACTCCCCATAATTGCTTTTTGGTTAACAGATGAAAGTTATGCCCTTGCTTGTGGTGAATTGCGCGAACAAAATAGATCTCATTACTACCTTTTGGGGTTATTTGGCACAGCGTATGCCGGCTGGGTCATGGGAGGAACGCTTGGAGGGCTCTTTGGAGGCATCTTTAGCAGCGCACAGGCCACGCTTACCATGGAATATGCTTTATATGCCATGTTTATTTTTCTTTTGGTCATACAGCTAACTGAAAAAAAATTGCTGTTAGCCGCCTGCATTGCAGGTTTGCTGTCCCTTGTATTTTATTTAACGATACCGGGCAGCTGGTACATTATTCTCGCTACTGTTTGCACAGCTACTTTGGGGGTGACGTTGGAAAAATGCCAAACTTAATGCTGCTGATTTTAGGTATGTCGATTGTAACCTATTTGCCACGGTTTTTACCGTTATACCTGCTGACAAAAATGGAAATTCCTGAAATAGTAGTGGCTTGGCTGCGCTATGTTCCAGTGGCAGTTTTGTCGGCACTAATTATGCCTGGCATCCTGACAGTTGATAAGCAGCTTGCTGTAACACTTTCTAACCCCTATTTACTGGCAAGCATACTGGCCATTTTTGTTGCTTATCGCACTAAAAATATGATGTTAACAGTAAGTATAGGTATGGTGGCAGTCTTGGTCTGGCATGCTTATATCTAAATCTTATAGTAAAATTTTGTTAAGAAACACAGCCAGAAGAAGGAAAAGGCTGTCTTGTGTCAAAATAACCAATAATTTTAATTCTAAATAATACATGAGTCTTTCAAGAGAATCGAGTGATATAGGATGCCTAACCGCAAATTATTTGCCAGTCTGTTATTTATACTTATTTTTTTCTTTACACTAGTAGGCAGCTGCAGTATATCTTTGGCCTTTAAACAGGAAAAGGCGATTAAGGGTGTTTTTGAGCTGCAGCAAGACAAACTGGATAAAAATATTATTAAGCTAGACGGCGAATGGGAATTTTACTGGCAAAGACTGCTTGAACCAAAAGATTTCTTTGACAAAACATATGATTTTAATTATGTTGATTTACCCAATTCCTGGAATGGCTATAAAATAAATAATATTTCTGGTAAGGGATATGCCACTTATCGTTTGCTGCTTAATGCAGAGCAAAGTGGCAGATTAGCATTAAAATTACCGAGGATACTCACAGCATATAAGCTGTGGATTAACAATGACCTAATTGCTTCTGCCGGTAGTGTAGGGCAAGACAGAGCAAGCATGATACCGCAATATTTGCCGCAGGTTGCATTTTTTGAGGTGATTGAGGGAACAAACGAGATAATTTTACAAGTTTCAAATTATTATCATCGCAGCGGAGGATTATTGGAAAGTATTCTGCTGGGCAGAGAGGAAAACATTCTCCACCTACGTTATAAAAGTATTGCCTTGGAACTTTTTTTGTTTGGCAGTTTGCTGCTTATGGGTTTATACCACCTGGCATTATTTTATTTTCGGCGAAAGTATTACCCTCCACTTTATTTTGGTCTTTTCTGTATATTAATTGCAGTAAGGACTTTATTGGTAGGAGAAAGATTTTTAATTTGCCTTTTGCCCAGTTTTAACTGGGAGTTAGCTCATAAGATACAAACCAATGCTTTTTATATTACCGTACCTTTAGTCATGATGTTCTTTAAAACGCTTTTCCCTCAGGATATTAACACCATTATTTATAAAATAACTTTAATTGTGGGATCTGCTTTTTCAGCACTGGTAATACTTACACCGGCTCGTATTTTTACTCCTTTTAATCCTTTTTATCAGATTTTTGCTTTGCTTGTAATTCTTTACTTAACATATTTTTTAATTAAAAAAGCCCGCCAGCGGGAAAAAGGAGTTATTTTTATTATTATTGGTGCCTTATTTCTATTTTTCACAAGCATTAATGATATTGTTTTTTTAAGTATCTGGCTTAATGATTCTGCTTCTTCTTTTTTACGTTTCTTTTTCCGCACAGGGAATCTTTCTTCATATGGTCAATTAGTTTTTGCTTTTACTCAATCTTTATTATTGGCGCAAAACTTTTCTCGCGCACTAGAGCAGGAGGAAGTTACAAGTATAAAGCTAAAAGAAATGAACCTCAACTTAGATGAATTAGTGAAAAAACGCACTCAGGCTTTGGAAGAGTCAAAAAGAGAAATTGCTCAGCAAAAAGCAGAATTGGAAGAAACAAATCGGGTACTTTATTTGCTTTCCTTAAAAGATCCCTTAACAAACCTCTGGAACAGGCGTCACTTTGATGAGACTTTTCAGCTGGAGTGGAATCGTGCATTAAGGTATAAGCGTCCCCTTTCTCTGATGATTATAGATGTTGACAACTTTAAAGAATACAATGACCATTACGGGCACAAGGCAGGCGATGAATGCCTGGTAAAAGTGGCACAAACATTGAAGAATGCCTTTAAACGGGGTACGGATCTGGTGGCTCGTTATGGAGGAGAAGAATTTGTGATTATTATGGCAGAGACAAACCGGGAAGATGCCATTAAAAGAGCAGAATTTATTAGAAATAAAATAGAAAGCATGCAGATACCGCATGAAAGATCACCAGTCAGCAGTTATATTACAGTAAGTATTGGTGTATCCACATTGATTCCGGACGCCAACACTACTTCTTCCTATTTATTTGAAATGGCTGATCAGGCATTGTATCAGGTAAAAATAGGAAGTAGGAATAATATTGCTTATTTAGACCATGATTTATTTAATAAGTAACCCTACCTGCATTATACGCAGGGAAGTATAAAATAAAACGTCCCTGGTTTAGTAGGGGACGTTTGCTTATTAAGGGAAGGCTTTTGCGAATTAATAATGGTAATGGCACCTGTATAGGTCAGCTACAAGTATGTAAATAAAGAAAGGAGTTTTTATCTTGAAGAGGCTTATTTTTGGTGCTTTGGTATTTTTATGTGGAATGGCCGGCATATTAGTACTACTAGTTCTAGCTGTAAACAATCCCTGGGATTATAATGGCATAACGGGGATACTAGGATTCTTACTAGGCTCTCAAACTTTATTTGCTTTTATTATTTTTATCATTATGTTCACCGGAGGGCTGGCGATCTGTTTTTATGAAGCCTATTTTAAGAAATAACTTTAAATAAATATAATGTAAAAACGGATATATGATATTTTTATGGCAGCTGTTCTAGGAGGTCAAAATGCATAAACATTACTGGGGTGACATTACTGCCATTGGTAGTTTGCCTGATATCGGTACACAGGAGGGGCTGCAGTTAGTCTTACGCAGCCTGCCGCGCATTCCGCATTGGCCGCAATTCCCTAAACGTCCGCAGGAGTATTTAACGCATCAGTTTTTGCAGGTCTTAGTTGATTACGATATTATGGAAGTTTCCCAAAACAATAATCCGACCATTAATGCCGAGCGTCCGCAGTTTATTAAAAAGTTAACTGCCTTTTACGAAACATACTTAGAGGCTGCCGGCGGTAATCCGGCAGCATTAGAGAAGTTTGCTATCCCTGACTGGGCGGGAGCAGGCTTTTCAGCTTTAGTTAATGAGTTAGAAAAAAACAGGCAGTTCAAACCTGCCCATGTGAAAGGTCAGTTGGTGGGGCCTTTGACGGCAGGCCTGCAGATTATGGACAGTAATAATATTCCTGTTTTTTATGATGACCAGCTTCGAGATGTGGTTATTAAAGCGTTAACCATGAATATTCGCTGGCAGGTAACCCAACTTTCCCGCACACAATTACCGGTTATTATCTTTTTGGATGAAGGCTTACTGCATGCATATGGTCACCGCGACTTTTTGGGCATTAGCGCTAAAATGATCAGTGATGCTTTCAGGGAATTAATTGAGGCCATTAAAGAAAATGGTGCCGAAGCAGGTGTGCACTTTTGCTCCCGTGCTGATTGGGACTTATTATTTCCTGCCCGGCCGGATATTTTGGCTTTTGATGCTTACTCCTATTTTTCCGGTATGTTGGCGGCTGCAGACAAAGTAGACACTTTTTTGGCAGGAGGCGGTACCATTGCTTGGGGACTCATACCATCCTACGAAGCTTGCTTTGAGGAAACAGCGGCCAGCCTATGCCAACGCTGGCAGGATTATATCAAGCGCCTTGAAGAGAAAGGGGTTGATGGTGCTCGCCTGCGCAGGCAGTACCTAATTACCCCCAGCTGCGGAACCGGCTTTTATACACCCGATATCGCTAGGCGCGTTTACCAGCTCTTGCAGGAAACGGGGGAGCTGATTTATAAGACGAGTTTTGCTTTTTAAGAAATTGGTTTCCTTAGAGAAGCAGTTTTGGTGAAGGAGTTGCTCTAAAAAAACAGGTGACTGGCATGTGTGCCAACCACCTGTTTTTTCCCTAGTTATACGCCTGCGCCGGCTAATTGTCTTTGTTTTTCTCTGCCAAGCTTAACGTTATCTGTTGTTCTGTTGCGTAGAGACTCTATAGGATTAGGCTTGTCTTCGTAGCGGTAATCTTTCCCTTTCCTCAGCTGACACTGCTCTATAACTATATGGCTGGGTACAGTATTTACGTCATGATTAACAGTGTCTTGGTACCAGAAGAAAGTATGATTTTCCGGCAGGTCATTAACATTTTTAACAATTTCTTTATCGCCGGTATTTTCCACTGTTTCGGCGAGAACTTTACGTACATAATCTTTAGTGTCATGGAACTGTAGTAGTTTGGGGAAGCTTCCATCACCAACAACCTGCTGCCAGTGTTTGTTCTCATGTTGGGCTAGTAGGTCGGCTGCTCTGTGTAATTGTGCAATTTCCTGAGCCAAATGCATTTCCCAAATAGACTTGATATGCGGATCTCTTTCGTCCTGGTAGAAGGAATAATAGAGATAGCATTCGTTAAATTTATGCAGCAGGTGCATTTCCAGCCATGTGCAATTGGGGTCGATTAAAGCACCGTATTGGGTAACATGAACCTCTTCCACCATCGCTATTTCCTGATAGAGCTGGCGTCCCAAGTCATTGTAGTAGGTGGGACCTATATTCATATAAAAATTCATCGTTTGCTGTTCAGCGGCGGTGATGGTCAAGATGTTAAGTTTAGTGCGAATATCAGCATTTTTAAAATTGATGTATCCCCTTACTGTATCACTGGGATGGCGGTGATGAGCAATTGTTGGCCGTCCCGGATATATTTCCACATATTCTTTTACTAATTTTTGTGCAGGGATATTTTTATCAAGATCCATCAAATTGGCGTAACGGTACAAATGGTCAAAATCCTCAAGCAGAGCAAGATCCAGTGTTTCTTTTACATAGAAATCCGGCTCATTTTGGGCGAGCCAGGCCGTTAGGTCGACAGCGACATGTTCATAACCAATGGTTGTTTCTAAAGGTGTTTCACCTACGGGAGAGAGCCAATTAATGCGCTTTTGTTGTAGTTGGTCAATGCGGCGGCCAAATGCCAAATCGCGGCGTAGTTCATTATCTGTGCAGTGGCGGTGAAATTGGTGCGAAAACAGTGCTGACGCCACCTTAATCCCGTTCATAAGAATAATACGTACTTTTGTATATGGGTCTGCTTCATTTTTATCGTACGCTTTGGGATAAATTGTTTTCCAGTCCATAATCGCTTCGCCCAGCAGCATTGGCTTTTCGTGAAAAGGATTAAACATAGCTAATCACCTTCCTTTTTGTTATTCTCCTTTTCATTATTTCAAACTTGCAAAAAACTATGCAGGTGGCTGATAAACAGAAAAAAACCCACAATAAGTGGGCTAGTTTTTCCTTAGGATGCTTTAAAATTATACAATGGCTTAATTATATCTATTATTTCCACTGCGTCTTGAATGTTTTTTATGATTTCATCTAAGGGCTTATAAGCCATCGGTGCTTCGTCTAAGGTGCTTTTTTTTACTGAACTCGACCAGACATTCTGCATGGTAGTTTGAAAATCGGCTAAAGACAATTGTTCTTTTGCCTGACTGCGGCTCATTAGTCTACCTGCACCGTGTGGAGCAGAAAAGTTCCAGTCAGGATTCCCTTTTCCCACTGCCAGTATACTCCCGTCACGCATATTGATAGGAATAAGCACCCGTTCTCCCAGCTGTGCGGAAATAGCTCCTTTGCGCAGAATCATCTGCTCCGTGTCAATATAATTATGGATAGTCTGAAATTTTTCCAAAGACTCATAATCCAGCTGAAAAACATTGCAGACAATTTTCCTGGCCATAACTTCCCTGTTAATTTCAGCATACTTCTGTACAATTCTCATGTCATGCAGGTAATTCTCCATTAAGCGGCCTTCCAAATAAGCCAAATCTTTAGGAATTTTGCATTCTGTTCTATGTTTTTGCTTTAGCTCTATTAATGCTTTTTGAATTAGTTTGCGCTTCCCTTGTGCTTTGTAACTTTTAATGAGGGCTTGCTTTTCTGCTTCGTATTCGTCATTTTCTCCGCTGTGATAAGCGATGGCTTTTTTCTGATAGTAAGTCGCTACTTGATGTCCTAAATTACGGCTGCCGCTGTGCACGACCAAATATTTTGCGCCGTTTTTGTCTTTGTTAACCTCAATAAAATGATTGCCCCCGCCAAGGGAACCTAAAGCACGGTTAAGCTCTTTGGCAGACTTAGGGATTTCACGGAAACAAATTAGCTTCTCTATTTGCCTTATATAGTCAGTTTGTGGTTGTTTATTAATTGCAAAACCACAGGGAATATTAGCTCTGATATAATCATCAAGTTTTTGAAAATCTATTTCAATATCTCCCAACACAACAGTCAACATTCCGCAGCCAATATCTACGCCGACAAGATTTGGCACTATCTTGTCTTTAATAGTCATTGTGGTGCCGATTACACAGCCTACCCCTGCATGAGTGTCAGGCATAATACGTATTTTGCTCCCCTGAATAAACTCTTGATTGCATAGATTGATAATTTGTGAAATGGTTTCTTCATCAACATTATCTGTAAACACCTTTGCGGTATTAAATTTACCTTGTAATTCCACAGCAGTAACCCCCTTCTAAACCATATTATCTTTATTTTAGAAAAGGACGCAGTTATTTACAAGCATTTTAATAGCTGCTGCTATTTATTGATAAACTAAATGGCAGGCAAGATGTGTCAAAGGAGGCAATGCCCTTTGTGTGAATTTTGCACTCAACATGGTGAAGGCAGAAAGTGGTATGAGGTAATGCAAAACTATTCGGCCGAGCTGCTAAATGATAAAGCGCGGCAAGAATATATCCGTCACTTTATACCCAATGTACAGAAAAATGCCCGAACAAATATAGCCAAATTAGCTTGGATTAAGAATCATTTTCCCGCTGTCTATCGTATTATCCGCCGGCTAGGTACTAAACATATGAAAAATATTCACTTTGGACAGGTTGTGCCTTTAGAAGATGCGGAGAAAATAATTGAGATGGTGCAATCAATTACCAGGGTAGCTTGTGTCTGCCGCAGTGTGTCTGCAGGAAAGAAGAATGGTCGTTATTGTTTTCTGCTGGGAATTGATCCTTATGGTTCAGATATTGATTTTGCTGACTTGCAGTGCAGTTTAGAGACAATTTCACATGCCAAAGCCAAGTCCTTGCTGCGTGAATTCGACCAGGCCGGTTTGGTTCATTCTATCTGGACTATGAAAACGCCTTTTATTGGTGCGCTTTGCAATTGTGACCAAGATTGCCTGGCTTATAAATTGCAAGTGGAAAAAAACCTTGTAGAAATGATGTTTAAGGCAGAGTATGTGGCTGAAATCAATAGCAAACTCTGCACAGGCTGCCGTCGCTGCCAAAAGATCTGCCAGTTTCAGGCCATAACTTTCAAACATGGCCAGTGTTCAATTATTGAACAGAAATGCTATGGCTGCGGTGTATGTCGCCAGGCTTGCACAGCAGAGGCAATTGTTTTACACCCCAAAAAGATATTGGCCGGCGGCTGCAGTCTTTTAGTGGAAAATAGTGCGGCAGATAATTAAAAAGTCGTACGATTATTGCTTAAAAACAGACAATATAATATCGTACGAGGTGATGGAAATGGGCGATACCAAAACAGTAATGCTTTACGGCTTTAAAGATTATGAAATAGACGAATATATGGCCTATAGTCTCAAAGATACCTTAACTTCATATTATTTTGAGCAGCTGGAATTACCTTTGACTGCAATTTTTTCAGAGTAGGACACCTGTGTTAGTTACTATAACGAAAACCCCGCAGCCTTACTGCGGGGTTTGTTTGTATATGCTCGCAGCTTGTGAAATTACATGCCTGCTGCCCTGCGTACATTTTCCTGATGGTCTGCCTGCATCAGATTATCTTTATGTCTGGTACTGTTTAAGAAATGAATATCGAAATGTCCTTCAAAGCCATTATCTGTAATGCTTTGTATATCATGTGGCATTGCGCTTGCCGATGCGGCAATCCGCCTGCCATTTACCTCCACAAAGACAGGTCTGGTTGCCCAGCTCCAGCCACCCCAGATTTCCTTCATGGTTGTACTGTCAGCCAATGTCAGGGGCTCTACATCAGCATGAAAGGCACCATAGGATCGTCTTACGTTAAAACTTTTGCCTGTTGCCAAATCTGTAACTTTCGCATTAGTTCCAATGGGCCAGACATACTTAGCTTCTGTCCACCAATCAAGCAGTTCCCCGTATTGGGGACCGGGTGTGCTTTTTATTGGTATATGATGCTGCGGGACAGTCAGCGTCATCCCTGCGTACAGAGGTGTATTTTCATTCATATTATTAGCTTTTATAAGTTCCGGCATCGGGATGCCCACTTTTTGTGAAATAAGCCAAAAAGTATCACCCTGCTTAACTGTATATGTTGTATATGTAACACTGGGACCGCCGCCGTCAACTGGGGGTTCTTTTGCCGTATCTTTTACCGGTGCATCTGCCTTTTTTGCAACAGTTTTCTTTTTATTGGCAGCAGGCAGGGTTACTTCTACTTCTTGCTCCGGTTTTTTTGTTGTAACTTTTACCTGCTTTTCTGCAGGGGCAGCTTCTTGATTCTCCTGTTCTGCTTGTTCCTCATTTACAGCCACTTCTTCTTTTTCTTCTTCTTCACTGTCTGGTGCAGGTTGTGCTATTTCTTCACTCTCTGTCGTTTCACGGGGTTCACCGGTGGTAAATGCAACAATCGCAGGGGCATTTTTCTGGCTATACCAGGCGTGAACTCCAACAGCAGAGGTGGCAGCAAGCAATAAAATAAGTGCAAATAGATAGTATTTTTTCTTCACCGTTAGTTCCTCCAAGCTTTCAGCTATTTCTGTTCTAACGGTAGTTCTCTCTTAATTGTTAAGAATCCTTCATAATCTCACTGCCAATTAGTGCCATCATATCAATGCTTAGTCACCTGCTGCATCACCTCTATGAGACAGCCGGCTTGATGTCACAAAAAATACATTTTGCCGTATTATGTTATATAAACATATTCAGCAAAAAAGTATACGTTTAGTAATGCTAATCTATTGAAGAACCGGTAACTTTTTTGAGCTATATAATTAAATTTTTAAAGGCAGGAGAGTAGATAATGAAAGAAAACGGTGCTAAGCCCCCTGTAGTTAAAAATCCTGCGTCAAGCAAAGCAAAGCAGAAGCCTGCAGGGGTGCAGTTAGTTTGTGGGAAAGAGGTAAGCGCAGTCAAAAGAAGAAATCTCACTATGGAAAATGTGCCTACTGACCCCATAGTGCTCGCAAGGCTGGAGCTGGATCTTACTGGTTATGATAAACCTCTTGTTAGTCTTGATTTTCATACCATGATAGAGGTAAGGGACATTTTTAGAGCCGGTGAAAACATTACCATCGGCTTAGCCTTAAACTTTGCCTTACAGAAAGACTGTAACGGTAGCAAGCAAACCTTAAAGACATACCAGTATATAGTTAATATCGTTCTTGTTTCTGACGGTGACAGATATGATATCAGAGATTCTTTTAATTTTATCTTTTGCGATGAACATGCATGTCACCAAGACTGCTGTGTCTACACCGTGGAACTGACAAGTATTGAGGTTCTTGACCCCGTGGCAAACGGAGAAGATGAAAACAGACTTATGGAATTAAAGATTGAAGCTTCCGTATTGAATGCAATTCTTCAGGAAACAGCAAAGCTTCACTCAGGAGGCGTTAAGTAATGCAAAAATACAGCTGCTTACCATGTCGCCAACAGCGAAAAGAGCGGCACATAAACAATGGCAAACATTCTCCTGCTGACTCGCAGCACAAAAAAACAAAAGGCCTGATTATTGCCTGTGGTAAAGAAGTGCAAAGAGTCAGCAGAAGAGACAAAGGTGAAGAAAATTTCGCCAACAACCCCATAGTGCTGGCCAGAGTTGCCATTGACTTAAGCACTTTAAATAAACCCCTGGTAAAAATAGATTTTTCTACCATGATTCAGGTTGTGCCAACGGGGGTAAATGCTTTTGGTGCGCAATTGTTTTTCCAATTAGTCAGAAACTGTCGTGGTGAAAGGGAAGTATTAAATGTTTATCATTATGTAGCAGAAATTCGGGAGATGGTTAGTTACAACCTTAGACAATCCTTTAGTTTTACGTTCTGTGATGATGATATCTTCTGCCAGCGGGACTGCTGTGTCTATACAGTGGAACTTATTGACATTGTTGTCATTAGAACCGGTACCGAGCAGCCGGTAATTGAACTGGTTATTGAAGATTCTGCCATCAGGGCAATTGCTCAGGATATTTGCGACGGTTTTCAACATGAAGCACTCAAGCAGCCTGTTTGTAAAGATGTCGCTTTAGTCTGCGGCAAAGAAAAAAACACTGTCGTCAAAAGCCCTGTAATGTCCGAAGATTTGCGCTCTGATCCAATAATTTTGGCAAAGCTCTCTTTTGACATGAATTGCAAACATCAACCGCGCGCCATCCTATATTTTTCCACACTGATCCAGGTTGAAGAAGCAGAGGAAGCAGGTTTCACTGAAGGTGTGCAGCTAAGTTTTCTCTTAAAAAGAAATTGCAGTGGTGTAGAAGAAGTACTAAGTGGCTATGAGTATATTAAATATATAGACAGAGCAGAAATATCGTATACTCTGAAGAATACCTTTAACTTTAACTTCTGTGATGACCAATTAATCTGTGCAGAAGGCTGCTGTACCTACACGGTAGAACTTGTTGGCATCGAAATCCTGGGCACAAACTCGCTTATCAACCGACTCGTCATTGAGAACTCAGCAATTAATGCTATTTTATGTGATTAGATGTCTATGTCGCCGATTGGGGCTTCTATTAAAACAAAGCCGGAGGGCATACTGTTAATGCTCTCCGGCTTTAAGTTTTTAAATGTATATTTTTGTCCTGAAGAGATGTAACTGGCCGCTCAGTAGTAGTAGATATGCAATAATTACCTTTTTTTATGGTATAATAATGCTATTATGACGGCGATAACTAAAGAAGGCTAATTAGGTTAAGCAGAATCACTAATTGAATGGAGGAGAAACAATGGCAAGCGGTCAAGCTGTAAAAAAACTTCCCTTAAGAAGTGAAATTGCAGAAAAAGATACTTGGAGACTTGAGGATATTTTCCCCAGTGATGAGGCCTGGGAAAAGGAATTTCAGGAAGTATTAACAATGATTCCTGGGATAAAAGAATTCCAGGGTAGATTAGGTGAAAATGCCGCTACCCTTTATACGGCTCTGCAATATCAAGACCAATTGTTAGAGAGATTAGGAAAGCTTCGTGCTTACTCACATATGCGCTACGACCAAGACACAACTAATTCTTTCTATCAAGCCTTAGATGACAGGATGAGAAATTTATATGTACAGGCTGCAAGTCAGCTGTCCTTTATTGTCCCCGAGCTGCTAAGTATTGCCGAAGATAAACTAAATGCCTTCCTACAGGAGAAGGAAGAACTGCGCTTATACGAGCATGCCTTGGCAGAAATAAACCGCCAAAGGCCGCATGTGCTGCCGGCAGAACAAGAAGCATTACTGGCTGAAGCCTCAGAAGTAATGGCAGCTTCGCAAAATACATTTGGTATGTTAAATAACGCGGATCTGGAATTCCCTGCAATTAAAGATGAAAGGGGGGAAGAAATAGAGGTCACCCATGGCAGATTCATTCTCTTTTTAGAAAGCGCAGATCGTAGGGTGCGCCGCGATGCCTTTAAAGCCATGTTTGATACGTATGGCAAATTCCGCAATACCTTTTCCAGTACTTTGAGCGGTAATGTTAAGAAAAACAATTTTTATGCCCGCATCAGAAATTACTCCTCCGCAAGGGAAGCAGCACTTGCCAAAAATAATATTCCTGAAAGTGTTTATGATAACCTAATTAGTACCGTAACTGAACATTTACCATTACTGCATCGTTATATACAGCTGCGCAAAGAAATTCTGGGGCTAAACAAACTTCATATGTATGATTTATATACTCCACTTGTTAAGGATGTCAAAATAGAAATCAGCTATGAGGAGGCAAAGGACATTGTAGTAGCAGGTTTATCTCCTTTGGGTGAAGATTACCTAAATGTGATAAAAGAAGGTTTTGCTAACCGCTGGGTAGATGTTTATGAAAATAAAGGAAAGCGCAGCGGTGCCTATTCGAGTGGAGCATATGGCACAAACCCCTATATTTTGCTTAACTGGCAAAACAATATCAATGATTTGTTTACCTTAGCACATGAATTTGGCCATTCAGTCCACAGTTATTATACGAGAAAATACCAGCCATACCCGTATGGTGATTATTCCATTTTTGTTGCCGAAGTGGCATCTACCTGTAATGAGGCCTTGTTAAATGAATACCTGCTCCGCACCCTTGATGATGAACAAAAGCGGATGTACCTGCTAAACCATTATCTGGAGGGCTTTAGAGCAACTGTATTCCGTCAGACCATGTTTGCAGAATTTGAGCACCTCATTCACCAAAAAGCACAGAATAATGAGGCACTAACAGCAGAATCACTGACAAAAGATTATTACGCCCTAAATCAAAAGTATTACGGAACAGATGACATGAACATCGATGAGGAAATCGGTCTGGAGTGGGCAAGAATACCGCATTTCTATTACAACTATTATGTCTATCAGTATGCCACAGGCTTTAGTGCGGCAACTGCTTTAAGTAATAAAATTCTTACAGAAGGAGCACCTGCGGTGGAAAAATATCTGCAATTTTTACAAGCGGGAAGCTCTGACTACCCCCTTGAGGTCCTAAAAAAAGCAGGCGTGGATATGACAAGTAAAAAGCCCATCGAAGATGCTCTTCTTGTATTCGAGGAGAAGCTAACGGAATTTGCACAGCTGATTTTACCTTAAAGCGGCCTTTTGTATGGTAATCATTTCCTCTAACTCGGCTAAATTGTGGGCCAGAAGCTCATAAACCAAAAACTTGGGATTAATCATTTCAATTACTTGCTTTATCTCACTGCATTCAAACGGTACATGCCAGTCGATAGCAGAAATATGGGGGCGGATAAAACTTAATTTTTCCCAAAAGCTGGGTAGCTTGCAGATTTCATCGACTTTTTTCCGGTGATCCTCCATAAAATAGGCTCCAGGCAGCGATTTATTTAAGTGGACCGCCATAATTTTCTGCTTCAGTTCTTTAAGCCCTTCTACAACTTGCATAATATACTGACAGGCTTCCTGCTCTGTGCGTAATGCCGGGTTTGTTATCATTAGATGGCTAATATCGAGCACAAAGCCTTTATTCGGATAAGAGACACGTTCAAAGAAATCTTTTGTGCTCTGATAATCCACCAAACGCAGTCCAGGCCACCATAGATTTTCCAGCAGCAAAGTTATCCCCTGATCTTCATAACCAAAAGCTTCTTCGATAATTTCTAAAGAGGCTTCCAAAACATCCTCATCGGTATAGGAAAACTGACGGGTATAGGCGTCCAACAGCTCAACATGTGCTACGTGAAAAACCATGTATTTAGCATTTAAAGCCCGTGCACGGGCGAACTCTTGCTTAAAAAACTCTACTAAATATTTTTTTCCTATGCCGCCGTAATAGTGTTTAATAATTTCCTCTGAACCAAACTGGCGCAGCAGTGCTTCCTTGTCTTCACGCCAGAAATCTAACCAGATGGGAAAGTAGCGCAGATGTACGCCGCAAATCAGTGATTTGGGGATCCTTTCCAACGGATAACTTGGCCCCACGCAAATCTCTACGCCATCAAGGCCATGCCTGTTCACCAGTGCTTGAATATTAGACCAATCATTTTCAAACCAACTTAGCGTTTCTGTATCAGTGGCGATGTTAATTAAATGCTTCATGTATACTCCCCTTGTTAAAAAAATTCATGGCTAGCACTACAGTCAGCAGCAATTAGCCATGAATTTACCTCTTTATTCATGCGAAAATTGTTACTGGCAGGTCTCCTGGCTCAGAATCATCGGTTCACACGCCTTCCCAGTTTCCCAGTGGCATTTGTGCGACCTCCTCTTACAGTGGTTAGCCCGCTCGGGGTTCACACCCGATTCCCTATTCTCCCAAATTGTTTGGGCACCTGTAACGCTAGCAATATTCACTTCTTTAAAATTATACAATAAGCAGAAGGGTTTAGGCAATACTTTCTACTTTTTCCAGCCCATTATAATAAGATAGAATTTTCACTACTAGTCTATCAATCAGATTGCCCCATTTGCACAGTAATTGACATGTACAACCTGTCGGCGCTGTTTTACTGTGATGCGCATATTTGGCTGATTAGAAACAGCAGGCCATTTTTTTGTCTCATCGTGTGGTGGGTGCTATAGTTCCTGACTTTGCAGAATAATTTTTTTGGAGAAGGATTTTGCCAACTGACGTAGAATATTTCTCTAGTTAAAAATTTGACTATTCAGGTGCCCTACGGGGAGAATAGGGAACCGGGTGCAAGTCCCGGGCGGACCCGCCACTGTAAGGTGAAGGGCGACACGTAAACCACTGGCTAAGGCCGGGAAGGGGTGTTCGCCAATGCAGCCGAGCCAGGAGACCTGCCTGAAATAGATTAACGTGGGTGATGGAAAAGCTCACGGTCTTAGTGACCGTGAGCTTTTTTATATTAATAATTAAATTTAAGGAGGAACAAACAATGTCTACCAAGTCTACCAAAAAACTAGTTCGTTTAGCATTCTTTATTGCACTGTGTGGAGTAGGAGGTTTTATTAAAGTTCCTAGCCCGACCGGCACGGTTGCCCTTGATTCCTTGCCAGGTTTTTTAGCTGCGGCACTTTTTGGCGGTTGGGGTGGCGCTGTCGTTGGTTTGCTGGGGCATATTTTTACTGCAGCAACTGCCGGCTTTCCCTTTGGTTTACCTATACATTTCTATGTAGGGGTGCAAATGGCTGTCTATGTCAGTGTTTTTGGGTTCTTATACAGAAAAGGTTATAAACTGCCGTCCGTGCTTGTCGCAATACTTTTAAACGGAGTGGTGGCTCCTTTGCTGCTGGTGCCCATTTACGGAGCAGGCTTTTTTGCCATGGTGCTGCCTTCATTAACTGTTGGTTCAGCTATTAACATTGTGTTGGCTGCAGTAATGGCACAATCGGCTGTGATTAAAAAGGTGGGAGCGGGAATTGAGGCCTAAAGTAACAAATTACCGTGATTTAACATTGCTTGAAATGGGCGACGAAATAATTGTTATTGCCTGTGATTCCTTAGGTGCTATCGGGAATAAAGAAAATGACATTGTCAAAACTAGTGGTAATATTGTGGGTCGTTTTACCGTACGTGTGCCCTTAATGGAGGTTATGGCCGCCGGAGCAGAACCTCTGGTCATTGTCAACGCATTATGCGTAGAAATGGAGCCCAGTGGCAGGGAAATTCTTAGCGGCATTAAAGAAGAACTTACATCAGCCGGTTTAACAGACATCACCATTACCGGCAGTACTGAGGAAAACATGCTAACTACGCAGACCGGTGTGGGTATAACGGTCCTTGGTAAGGTGAAAACAGCAGCTTTACGTTTAGGTAGGGCGGAAGCCGGTAATTATGTTTACTGTTTGGGAAGCCCTAAAGTAGGCAATGATGTACTAAACACAACCGTGCCGGATGTTCCTTTACTGCGAAAGTTGCTGGCGCAAACATGGATTACTGAAATTCTTCCTGTAGGTTCTAAAGGATTATTGTATGAAGCCGGGCAGTTGGCGGCCGGCGCAGGTGTCAGATTTAGTTTAAATGCTGATGCTAAGGTGGATGTATATTGTTCCGCTGGACCGGTCACATCTCTACTTGTGGCAGCAAGGGAAGAGCGAGCGACTGACTTGGCAAAACTGTCAGATTTAGATGTCTTTTGTATAGGCGAGCTTCATAATTGATATTCTGCCCGTTCATTTAATTTAGGGCGATTAGCGCACTAATATGCATACTCAACAGGGAGTCCCATCATTAAGATGGCACTCCCTGTTTATTCCTAAAGAAGAGTGAAGGCTAATTATGTAAGCAAATAGTAAAAGTTAAAGTATCTTCAAGAAAATTCTTGTGCATGCTATAACCAAGGATAATACTAAGCAAGGAGAATGAAATGTTTATGAAGATTAGAGATTTTTTTCAAATTCAAAAGAAGCCAGAAACGAAGTCACGGCATGTAGATATTCGTGAAGCTTTTACCTTATGGGATATACTAAATTCAAAATACATGACGATGGAAAAACTATTAATCTGCATTTCGCTTGTCCAGGATGCTGATCTAAAGCTTATGCTCAAGCAAATTGAGAAGGAGACCGGAAAGAATATCGGCATTCTACATCAGCAGCTGAAAATGTATAATATCGTCTCGCCTAATAAAAACAGAGCTGCTGCCAACGTTACTGCCAGCACTGAATTGATGAATGATGAATTTATTGCTATGGATATGCTGCTATACCAACAGGAGCATATTGAAAATCTGCTTATATCACTATATAGTATTGTTACAATGATGAAGTGCGGGAAGTAATCACAGATATGTTGTTACGGACTATCAAAAGTACGGATAACCTAATGAAACATGTATCAATGTGTTTTTGGTACAATAAAAACCAAGCAGAGCGGAACTTAAAAATCCCTGCATAAAATGGAAAAACCATTGCCAGCACCCTTCAAATAAACTACCCTTTTAGTGTCCAAAGCTAAAGGGGGAATAGA
>JAAZJT010000057.1 GCA_012800215.1 Bacillota bacterium
CCTGGCTTAGTTTTTTCTTTTCTTCAGCCAGCGGTTCGCCAACACCCTCTGTTATTTTTACCAGACACTTTCCGCAGCGGCCACGACCGCCGCAGGGAAAGTCAAAATTAATGCCGGCATCATTCATGACTTCTTTTAGAGTTGCACCATCTTCTACTTGCAGCTGCAGACCGCCGGGGAAAATAACATTATGCTTGCTCATAAACATCACCTTTCGTTTATTTGTTGCAAAGACTATAAAGATATATTATAAAATTTACTTGTTTTTATCAATTTGCTATAAAAAAATGAACAAACAGATAAAAACAAGATATCATATTCTGCGCAAAAAAGGCTTACAAAAAAATTAAGAAATGAAAAAATCTTTTTTAAATACAAGAAAGCAAAAGAGGAATAAAAAAACCGCATCCAGTGCAAGGATGCGGTATCTTTTTTTTGGTTGCGGGGGCAGGATTTGAACCTGCGACCTCCGGGTTATGAGCCCGACGAGCTGCCAGCTGCTCCACCCCGCGTCGGCAAAAACTATTGTAACATAAATATGTTGTGTTGTCAAATGTACGCGTGAATTTATGTTAACTTAGTAATTCACAAGGTGAAAATGTCACTATGTACACGTAAATTTAGGTTAGTCATGGTTTTTCATTCTTTTGTTTGCCATAATGCTGTGTCAGCATTATAAGGCTCTATATGGGCTATTAGCTGTACTTTTTGCTTAATCTCATCTTTGATCCTGTCTTCAATCAGATGGATTAGTTCGTGAGATTCTTCAACACTTAAACCAGGTTCAAGCATAATATGCATGTCAATATGCAAATCATTTTTACTTCCCCGGCTGCGAATCTTGTGGGCATCTTTTACCTGTTCAAAACTAAGTACAATATCTCTTATTATATTTGCATCAACTGCCACTTTATCAAGCAGTATACTACTATTAGCCGTAAAAATTTCATAGGCTGTATGGATAATAAATCCGGCAACAATAAATGAGGCCAGGGGATCAACAATAGGCGGTAAGCCCAGTTTAATACTTATCAGAGTTGCCAGTACTCCGATAGTTATAAAAATATCGCTTCTTGTATGCATTGAATCTGAGATTAAAATTTGACTATTTAGTTTTTTTCCTGCTTTAAATTCAAATGTGCTAACAAAAATATTTATGACTAAAGTCAGTAGTAATACTAAAAGGCTTTCTAATGTTATGTCAGGTAATACAGGGTTAAAAATTCTGCTTACTGCGTCCATTACAATTTTGCCGCTTAACATCAATAACATACCGGCTATAAATAACCCTGCAAGCATTTCAAATTTTCCATGTCCGTAGGGGTGGTCCTCGTCTACTGGTTTAGAGGCAAAATGGACACCAATTAACCCAACGATATTGGAAGAACCATCTGTAAATGAATGGAAACCATCGGCAATCATACTCGTGCTGCTAATAACAGTTCCAACAATTACTTTTAATGCTGCAACAGCAATATTGGCAAATAAAATTATCCATAATACTTTTTTTACTTTGGTGAAGTTACTGGACAAAGGTTTCACCTACCTTTTAGAAACGTTCTACCCCTATATAAATCAATCTGTGAAACTAATTAAGCATAGTCCACAGATTCTGTCAGCTGCCAATTGGGTTAGCATAATATGTGGTATTGTCTGATGATTTGAATTCAGATTTATACTCAGTATATTCCAAATGGAAGTAAAGTGTCAAACATAACTGTTAAAGGAATTTATTTGACA
>JAAZJT010000008.1 GCA_012800215.1 Bacillota bacterium
CCACGATTAGAGGTTTCTTACTGGATGAAGAGGAAATAGAACGCGCTCCCAGTACTTTTAAAACCAAGAAAGCTGTTGGCAGAGGTATAGAGCATTTACAGTACCGGGTTCAGATATCTCCTTTAGACTGTACCGGTTGCGGTAATTGCGCTGATATTTGCCCGGCCAAAGGTAAAGCTTTAATTATGCAACCAGCTGAGCAGGAGATTGAAAAGGAAGCAGAAAACTGGGAATTTGCCATGACAGTTACTGCTAAAGATGATTTAATTAATCCTCATACAGTTAAAGGTAATCAATTTGTCAGGCCACTGCTGGAATTTAACGGGGCCTGCCCTGGCTGCGGGGAAACACCTTATATCCGTTTATTAACTCAGCTCTTTGGGGATAGAATGATGATTTCCAATGCTACAGGCTGCTCGTCCATTTGGGGCGCATCAGCTCCCTCCATTGCTTATACTACTAATGCTGATGGCAAAGGACCGGCCTGGATCAATCCTCTTTTTGAAGATGCTGCAGAATTTGGCTTAGGTATGTTAATGGGTGTTAAGCAGAACAGAGAAATGTTGGCTGAATTAATGGAAAATGCTCTTAAAGAAGCATCTCTGCCGGCAACACTAAAAGAAGCATTTCAACATTGGCTTGACAGCAGGGATGATAGCTCATCTGCTAAAGCTGCGGCACAGAAAGTAAAAGCTGCCTTGAATAATAAACAGCTGCCTCAAAACAGTTTGCTTGAGGAGATCAGGAAAAGAAAAGATTTCCTTGAGAAAAGATCCCTCTGGGCCATTGGTGGTGATGGCTGGGCTTATGATATTGGTTTCGGTGGCTTGGACCATGTTTTAGCTTCTGGAGAGGATATTAATATTTTTGTTATGGACACAGAGGTTTACTCTAATACTGGAGGTCAGAGCTCTAAAGCAACCCCCACAGCAAGTGTGGCAAAACTGGCTGCTGCCGGTAAAAAGACACGCAAAAAAGATTTAGGTTTAATGGCCATGAGTTATGGGTATGTATATGTGGCTCAGATTGCAATGGGAGCCGATATGAACCAAACCATGAAAGCTATTTTGGAAGCTGAAAGTTATCCCGGGCCTTCCTTAATTATTGCGTATGCCCCCTGTATTAGTCATGGTATTAAAACAGGAATGGGTACAAGCATTATGGAAGAAAAGAAAGCCGTTGAAGCAGGATATTGGCATCTCTATCGTTATAACCCTGCCTTAAGGGAAGAGGGGAAAAATCCCTTTATTTTAGATTCCAGAGCACCAAAAGAGGATTATATTGAATTTATTAAAGGTGAAATCCGCTATTCACAGCTAATGAATGTTTTCCCTGAAAAAGCTGCAGAAATGTTTAGCCTGGCCAAACAACATGCAGAAGAAAGGGGAAGAAAATATCGCCGGCTGGCGGCAGAGGAGATTTTATAAAAACAAAAAGGGAAGGTTTTTAGGCCTTCCCTTATTATATAAATAGGTTTTATGGCAGTTGTACAAATTTTACAGAATACATACCTTCGAGAGAACGAAGTTTTTCCAGTGTATCTTCCGGTACCGGGCTATCTACCTGTAAAGCCATAACTGCTTCACCACCAATTGATTTCCGCCCAACCTGCATACCGGCAATGTTGATGTTTTCTGAGCCTAGGACTACGCCGACCCTGCCAATCACGCCAGGCATATCAATATGATTTGTCACCAGCATGTATTGCGAGGGTATAACTTCCAAGTGGTACTGGTCAATTTGTACAATACGAATATCCTGTTGATTGAAAAGTGTGCCGGCAATGGTGTGGGTTTCGTCTCCCTGTTTTGCAGTAACGGTAATCAGGCTGGTAAAGTTGTCCACTGCAGTACTTCTTGTTTCCTGTATTTTAATTCCACGTTGTTGTGCCAGCACAGGTGCATTAACGGAGTTGACTGCTCCTTCCAGGAAGTTGGAGAGGAAACCGATTAAAAAGGAGGTAGTTAGGGGGGGCACAGGGTAATCAGCTATTTCCCCGTTATAAAAAATGTTAATTTGATCAACTTGGCCACTAAAGAGCTGCGCATAAAGTGAACCCATTTTTTCCATTAGAGGGACATAAGGCTTTACATCTGATAGTGTTTCAGGTGGAATAGAAGGCACATTAACGGCTGTAACAGGAGGTTCCCCTTGTAAAATATTGATTATTTGTTCTGCCACTTGCACAGCTACATTTATTTGTGCTTCTTCTGTTGAAGCACCAAGATGCGGAGTTACAATTACATTTTCAAAATCACAAAGTGGGTTGGCAACAGCCGGTTCCTCTTCAAAGACATCAAGTGCAGCTCCGGCAATCTTTCCTTCTTTTAGGCCTGCACAAAGAGCAGCCTCATCTATTAGTCCTCCACGGGCACAGTTAATAAGGCGTACACCTTTTTTCATCATCGCAATTTCCGCAGCACCAATCATATGCATTGTAGATTTATTTTTTGGAGTATGCAGAGTTATAAAGTCGGCATTACGGTAAATTTCCTCTGGGGTTGCCAGGGTGACTCCCAGTTTTTCTGCTCGTTCCGCAGAAATATGGGGGTCATATGCAAGTATGTGCATACCCATAACTTTGGCACGTTTAATTACTTCGCTGCCAATACGCCCAATGCCAATAACGCCCAAGGTCTTTTGGTATAATTCTACTCCCATAAATTTGCTTCTTTTCCACTCGCCTGCTTTTAAAGAAGCTGATGCAGACGGAATATTACGAGCTAAAGATGTCATCATGGCAATGGTATGCTCGGCAGCAGAAATGGTGTTGCCTTCTGGAGCATTAATAACAATTATACCTTTTTCTGTGGCAGCTTCAATATCAATGTTATCGACACCAACTCCGGCACGTCCAATAACCTTTAGCTTTTTGGCGGCCTCAATAATTGGGCGTGTTACCTTAGTGGCACTTCTGACAATCAGGGCATCATAAGCTGGGATAATGGCAATGAGTTCTGCTTCCGTTAAATTTGTTTTAACATCAACAACTACTTTTTCCTGCAGCTTAGCTATACCCTGTTGCGAAATGGAATCGCTTACTAAAACTTTCACAAGCCTACCTCCTCTAATATGTAATTAGAATGTTTATAGTACCTTTGCTCTTACCAATGTTTAGAATATAATACCAGAAGCATATGGTTTATACAAGGATAGTTCCCTATAAATTTTACTTACACCAGTTAAACTAAAATGTAGAGTACGGCAGGAGAAGCTTACTTTACGTCGAAAGATAAAAGAATAAAAACAAATCTTAGGTGGCTAGACTAAACTAGATGTAGTGTATGACAATGACAAAGGTTGGAGGTTTATTGTGAAAATCGTCATAATTGGCGCCGGTAAAGTAGGCTATCAATTGGTAGAAAGTTTATTAAACGAAAATCATGATATAACAGTTATTGACAACAGCCAGGACGTAATTGATAAGCTCAACGATAATTTCGATGTGCTGGCAATAAAAGGAAATGGTGTGTCCAGCCAGTTATTAGTAAAGTCGGATTGCGCTAATGCAGATTTGCTCATTGCGGTGACAAACAGTGATGAAGCTAATATTGTTTCTTGTATTACGGCCAAAAAGTTAGGCACAAAAAGTGTAATCGCACGGGTGAGAAACCCAGAGTATGTTTCTGAATTAAAATTTATGCAGAAAAACTTGGATATTGAATTTATTATAAATCCTGAGCTGGCGACTGCTCAGGAAATAATGCGTTTACTACTTAATTCATATAGCTCTTATACCGTTGATTTTGCCAAAGGTAGAGTCCGCATAGCAAAAGTACAAATTGATTCCCATTCAAGTTTAGCTGAGCGGCAAATTAAAGATATAGATCTGCCGGAGTCTATAATAATTGCCGCCATTTCCCGCAATGGCAGGGTGATTATACCTAATGGTTCTGATTACATTTATCCGAAAGATACTTTATATGTACTGGGAGAAAGAATTTCAATAGATGGCTTTGCCAGAACCCTGGGTCTGCCTATTGCTCACGATAACGATAAAGCACGTAATGTTTTAATTATTGGTGGCGGTAAAACAGCTTTTTACCTGGCAAAAGAACTTGAACACGCTGGTGTAAATGTTAAAATTATTGAAGAAAACCTGGAAAGATGTCGCGAGCTGGCAGAAGGGCTTGACAATACACTGGTGCTGCATGGGGATGGCACAGATATTGAACTGCTAAAAACGGAAAATGTGGAGAAGATGGATGCTTTCGTTGCCGCCACAGGCTTTGATGAAGAGAATTTGCTGCTATCTCTTTTGGCAAAACAATTAGGTGCAAAAAAGGTAATTGCCAAAGTTAGTCGTTCCAGCTACACTTCTGTAATTGAAACTATTGGCATAGATAATGCCGTTAGCCCAAAACTAATTACTGCACGCGATATCTTAAGACTGATCCGCGGCGGCAAGATTGTTTCCATGTCTTTATTAATAGGCGGTCAGGCTGAAGTTATAGAGATTATGCCGCAAGAGGGTGCCCCAATAATTAATAAACCGTTAAAAGATGTGGGGATTTCAAAGGGCGTGATGATTGGAGCAATTTTCCGCAATGGCAAAATAATTATTCCTAAAGGTGATGCAATCATCAGCAGTACTGACCGGGTTATAGTGTTTACTTTAGAAAGCCATATAGACAAAGTAAATAAGCTTTTTAACCTAAAAAGAGGCGGTGTATCTATCCATGAACGTCTTAATAGTTCTCAAGAGTTTGGGGATGCTGCTCCTTTGTGAGGCAGTGGCCTTGCTGCCCCCGGTTTTATTAGCTGTTTATTATCAGGAAAACACAGTTCCTGCTTTTTTATATACGATTATTATAGCCGTCATTATTGGCTTTCTTTTTTATTCACTTAAGGTTAAGGATAATGTTATCCGCTATAAAGAAGGTTTTGCCATTGTAACTTTCGGCTGGCTGGCAGTATCAGTAATCGGTGCCCTTCCCTTTATATTTTCCGGTGTTTTATCGTCTTTTGCAGATGCCTTTTTTGAAACGGTATCCGGTTTTAGCACAACCGGCGCAACTGTTATTGCTAATGTGGAAATAGTTCCGTTTAGTTTGCTTTTCTGGCGTTCTTTTACCCACTGGTTGGGCGGTATGGGCATTCTGGTTTTGGCACTGGCCATTAGTCCGGCTTTGGGAGTGGGGACTTTTCAGATTTTAAAAGCAGAAAGTCCTGGCCCCATTTCTGCTAAACTGACACCTAAATTAAGCAAAACAGCCAAAATACTTTATACTACTTATTTGATTATTACGCTGATTCAGATTTTCTTGCTAAAACTCGGTGGCATGCCCCTTTTTGACAGCGTGGTAAATACTTTTGGTACTTTGGGTACAGGTGGTTTTTCCATCAAAAATGCCAGCATTGGTGCCTATAATAATATTTATTTTGAGGTTGTAATTACTATTTTTATGCTGTTATCAGGAGTAAATTTTTCCCTTTATTATTTAGCTTTTAAACAGAAAAGTTTACAGCAGTTTTGGCAGGATAAGGAGTTTAAGGTTTATCTAGGTATTGTTGCTGCTTATATACTTGTTATTGCGCTTAATCTTTACGACAGCGTGTTTAATTCGCTTTGGGAAAGCCTTCGGCATGCCTCCTTCCAGGTCGCATCAATTATTACAACTACAGGATATGCAACAACTAATTTTGATCTGTGGCCTGATTTAAGCCGTATGTTGCTTCTAACATTAATGTTTATAGGTGCCTGTGCCGGCTCAACAGCTGGCTCAATGAAAGTAATTCGTATTTATCTTATTTTTAAATACGTACAAAGGGAGATTAGCAGCTTAATTCATCCCCGGGTTGTAAAGGCGGTTAAAATCGGCGATCAACCTGTTCAGGAAACTGTCTTATCTAGTGTTGTTGCTTTTTCTATGCTATATATCTTATTATTTATTATTGCAACCTTACTTATTTTGACGCAGGGTCTGGATATTATTAGTGCTATGTCGGCGGTAGCCTGTACCCTTGGTAATATCGGCCCTGGGCTTAATGTTGTTGGCCCCGCCCGTACTTTTGCTCCCTTATCCGATTTTGCAAAGTATCTTCTTTCTTTTTGTATGCTTATGGGTAGGCTTGAACTTTACACAGTTATTTCACTGTTTTCCCCCCATTTCTGGAAGAAATAAAAAAAATCGCCATTAATTGGCGAATTTTTTATTCTCTAAATTTAATAGCCAGAATTTTGTAGTGGACATTACCCCCCGGTGTTTTTACTTTAATCTCATCATCTACTTTTTTTAGTAAAAGAGCTCTGCCCACAGGGGATAAGTAAGATACATTATCATCTTCAACGCGTCCTTGCAGCGGATCAACCACATGGAATTCCATTATTTCTCCACTGTTTACATCCTTTACCTGGACGGTGCAGCCAATAAAAACAAAAGGAGCTTCTGTTACATTGCTCGCCTTTTCCGCCTCTTGTATAAATTGCTTTACACCGTTTACATAATTGTCAATAAGATTATTAAATTCATGCTGTTCACGTGGTGATTTGGAAAAATATTGTTCAATTGTACGTTTTCTTCTATCATTAATAATTAAAAGTTGTTTATTTAAATGATCGATTTGTTCCTGAGAAATTAAGGTTTGCATTTTGTTACCCCCACTTAAGTAATGGAAAGTTCTATATAAAGCACGTGGGCGTCCCGCCAGCAGGCGTGACACCCATATACAAACCATAACATATCCGTAAATGATTGTCAATAGTGTATGGTCATTCCAGTTTATGTCTTTGTAGGACTACAATACATATCGGACACTACTCCTAAAAAAAGAGTGTAAGGTATTCTCCTTAAAGCACACACCATAATTCGTTATTCATAATAAACTGCAGCTCCCACTGTACCGGGTCCTGTATGAACACCTATTACAGCACTTACCTGTGTAAAGAAGGAAGCAGAAATGCCGAAAGTGGTTTCTAAAGCTGATTTTAGTTTATTTGCAGCTTCCTGGGCGGCGCCATGGGCGATAGCTAGCGCTTTGACCTTTCGATTGCCGGCAAATTCTTGCAGATTGTGTATAATTTGTTCCAATGCTTTGTCTTGACTTCTGACTTTACCGGCAGGAACATAAATTCCTTCCTCATTTACGCGGATAACCGGTTTAATATTGAGCAGAGAGCCAACCATGCCGGCAACTTTGCCAATGCGTCCACCTTTTTGTAAATATTCAAGGGTATTTAAAGTAAAGATAGTTTCTATATTTTTACGGGCGTTATGTATACGTTCAAGTACTTGCTTTGTGTTTAGCCCTTCGCGTATGCTGACGGCAGCTTCGTTTACCATTAAACCAATGCCTAGGCTGATAGTTTTAGAGTCGACAACATGTACTTTTGCTTTAAATGATTCTGCTGCAATCCAAGCAGCATTAACGGTGCCGCTAAGGTTTGAAGAGAGATGAATGGAAATTATTTCATCATATTTTTGCAAAAGCGACTTGTAGAGTTTGATAAAATCTTCTGGAGCAGGTTGGGAGGAAGTAGGTAATTCAGAAGCTTGCTTTAAACGCTGGTAGAATTCTTCAGCATTTAATTCCCCATCATAATATTCTTCCTGTCCAAAACGAATTTTTAAAGGTATAACATGAACATCATAGTCTTTTCTCATGGCGGCAGTAAGATCGGATGTGCTGTCTGCTACCAAGGCAATTTTTTTCACGAATATCCCTCCCATTTTCTCTCGCCTGTAAACACTTAGTATAGCTTTAAATAAAAAAATAATAACACTACTTTCTGCTTTTAGCAGGTTAAATCCTTTCTTTTAGTGCGAATTATATTAATAAAGGCAAACTTTTCTTGCAAAAACTACTGCTTTATAGCTGCATTGTTTAGATAACAAGTGAAGGCGGTGTTGTTCTTTAAATTAGTATAACGCCATGAAAAATAAAAAAGGGATACACCAATTGATAAAGGTGATCTCCCTTAATTGTTACTGGTCACTATTTTGTTCCTGCAAGTAGGAGACAACAAGTTCATATTCTTCCTCTGTCAGCAAATCCGGGGATTTGTCCAGCATTCTTTCTGCTTGGTTGCGCCATTCACTGTCACCTCTGGGTTTGCTTGCAAGCCGGTCTAAAGTATGACACTGAGAGCAGCGGTTTTCTACAAGTTGTTGACCTGTAAGTTTAGCTTGCTGCACAGGGGGTTTTTTATCATCGGATGTATTTTGATTATTACTGCAGCCGGTGAAAATAACAGCTGTCAGTAAAAGGAGGGAAAGCGCCCAGGGAAAAATTTTTTTAAACATTATGTATCTCACCTCCAACCATAGAGAATGTTCGTCGGCAAGCGCAATTTTCCTGCTTTTTTGCGCTAATTTGACAAAAGAAAATTAATGGCATAATTTCCAATTATTTTTAAAAAGAGGCAGGAAATTAACATTTATTGTAGAACTTATATATGAACATTTTAAGCCTATACTGTTTTCAGACTATGTTTTACATAATTCGATAAAAATAAAAAGGTTCCTATCCGACAAGGGCAAACTTACTGAAAAGTAAGGGCGCAAAACTATGGGTCTAAGGGTTTTACCTATGATTGCCAAGTTGCCGAAGAAGAGGAGTTTTTTGTTTTAAAACTTCAGCTTTGGCCTGAAGTTTTTTTGATTACTTGTCAGTAGGAGCCCTCTGGGGTGAGAAAATGGAAAAAAATTTTTCCCGTTTTATTCTGCTTCTTCTATTGATAGTACTTTTTGGTAGCAGCACTTTTGCCATGCAGTACCTGCCACTAATGGAAAGGGAGAAGACAGAGAATAACAGCGAGTTTTGTGAGTCAGAAAATACAGTGGCAGCAGCAGAAATTACAGATTACGAAATGCTGCAAACAGAAAGAAAAATACTCAGGCAATTTAAAACTACAAAAAAAGAAAAATCTCCAGTAAGTATGGCTATGAGGGCAGAACAAAAGCACGAGATTGGGGATAAACAGACGGTACAAAAAAATGCGGCAAAGCCAGAGCAGGAACAGCCCAAGACAATTACCCGGCCAAAAAAACAAACTGAGGAAAAAAATAAAGCAGATTCTGCAGAAAAAACGAAAGCAGCGGCAGCAGCTGAACAAGCAAAGCCGGAAAAAAAGGACACCCCGTCTAGTCCTTACAGCCTGGGTGCTTCCAGAGAATTTACTTTTTTATCACAAGCAGTAGTAAAAAATAAAGGCGAGGAAGTAGCCACCAATATCAGTATTCACATTCCTTTAGTGACAACTAGTTCACCTTACTTTAGCCTTCGGGGTGAGACTTTTTCCATCCAGCCAAAAGAAATTCAGACGGTTAATGGTACGCGCGTTGGCATTTTTTCTTTACCTGACCTGCAACCGGGAGAAGAAGTGACACTTGATATTAATACCAAGGTACGCTGTTTTAAAATCTCTTTCTTTGCAAATTATCAGCCAGAAGGCGGTAAACAAATTACTTCTTATTTAGGCAGTGGAAATGGCATTGAGAGTACAAATGGGCAAATTATCAATTTAGCCAAGCAGTTGACGGAAGGATTGGCTTGTGACTGGGAAAAAGCGCAAGCTATAACAAAATGGGTTGCCACCAATATTAAATATAATGCTAATGCTGCCCAGCGTAACAACGGAGCTTTAAATGCCTTAACAAGCCGCTCAGGTGTTTGCGAAGATTTTGCCAAATTAAGTGCTGCTTTAGCCCGTGCCGCTAAAATACCGGCCAGAGTTGTCTACGGCTATGCTGACAGCGGTAGTAAGTGGCCTGCCAGCGGTTCATTTTCATTACGTACTTACAGGCATGCCTGGGTAGAATTTTATCTGTCAGGCCGCGGATGGGTTCCTGCAGATCCTACCCTTAGTAATGCAGCAAAGTTATATTTTGGCACACTGCCGCATAATAGATATCTTATCCAAAATTATAATAACCAAGCTTTAAAAGGAAAGTATAGCGGTGGGCAGCTTGCCATTACCTGGTCAGATACGCTTAAATAAAGGAGCCCCTATCACCCCCCAAGTGATAGTTCCCAAAGAGCCGGACATTTTGTCCGGCTCATTTAATTTTAGTTTATGATGATTACTACTATCCGGTTAAGGTATAAATTTTGCAGGAGTTGTGCTTATTTCTTCTGCTTTAATTAAATCTGCCTTTACGATTAAGCGCTTAGTATTAGTAGTATACAGACAGGTTGTGAGAGTTAATTCTGCTTTGTTTGTAGAATCGATTACACTCCAGTCAGTACTGTGGGTAATAAACTGCTCACGTACTTGATAGAGATAGCGGTGTGTCCCTAAAGTCAGTATTATTTCATCATTGGCTTCAAGTCGGTCTAGATGCCGAAACCATAAGCCCCTGTGAGCAGCTATGGATACATTGCCTACTTCGGGATGCCTGCTTTGAGCATAAAAGCCAGCGCCCTTATTTAAGTCTTCCTGACTGGTACCGTGAATTACAGCTACTTTTAAATCAATTTTCGGAATCTCCAGGAGGCCGAGAGCTTTGGGCAAATCTTCTTTAACAGTTTTTGTGTCTACTACTTGGGTGTTTACCGTGCTTTCTGTTTTTTCTTTTTCAACTGCTGTCGATTCTTTTAGTTCTTGCAGCGCCAGCGCCTGATAGTAGCTGCCGCTAATCCAGCGGTAGAGCGGAACGGAAATAAGGAGTAACCCTCCTATGATGAGAAGTAAACCCAAAAAACTATACAATCGCCTCATAATACCCCCCCCATCTAATTCTATTAGGGAGTAACCAAAAAATAGTAATAACTATATTATAGCATATGGCAAGTGAGATTGGAAAATAGCTTTTGGGATTAGGTAGTGTCAACTTTTTGTAGGACATTTTACTCTAATCATCCTTTTGGATTAACAACTAGAGAGTATTACTCCCGTTTTGA
>JAAZJT010000058.1 GCA_012800215.1 Bacillota bacterium
AAGTAGGTGATTGTATTGAAAGCTGAAGTAGTAAATTCATTTATTCGAGCAAGCATGGATGTTATTGAACAAACTACAGGAGTTAGGGTTCGAATTGGCAAAGCTTACAGAAAAGATACGCCTTATAAAAGTAATTCTTTAGTTATACTAATTGGGCTAACCGGCGATTTACAGGGAACTGTAGCCATAAGTTTAAGCCAAAAACTGGCCTGTAAAATTGCTTCTATGATGATGGGAGGCATTCCTGTTCCTACTCTCGATGAAATGGCAAAAAGCGCCATTGCGGAACTCTGCAATATGATTCTCGGCAACACAGGAATTCTTCTCTCTGCTTTAGGCACTAAGATTGATGTTACGCCTCCAACGACGCTGACGGGCGAAAACTTGAAGTTAAGTTTTCAAAACGTGGTTATTATTTGCGTGCCCTTATTATTTGCAGGAGATGAAACTCTCGAATTAAATATTTCGTATAAAGAGGCTTAGTTACTAATATCCCATTTATGTTGCACCAAGAAATAGGATAGAAAAAGAACAGACCAGGTTCGATATTAAACCCTAAAAAACAACAATATTTGATAATATAATAAAATATTAAGATAAACACCTGCTTATTTGCTATAGTTAAATACAAATAAACAGACAATAAATTCTAAATTAGAATAATTAAGGGATTGCTTATGAAAAATTATATTGCTCGTTATTGGGGCAGGCTGCAGCTGGGCAAAAGGTTTGCAATTATCCTTATTGTTGTCCTGGCAATTCTGGGAACAGCTTTAGGAGCCTTGCTATCTCACAGGAGTGTGACAGCACATCACCAACAAAGCGTAGAAACATTAAGCGTTGCAGCTAAGATGCTTGCTGTGCATATTGATAAATATATGGGCCACCTGATGAATGATTTAGAACGTCTAGGGCGGCTTATTCCTCTTGTGAGAGAAGATAAAAATACCGGCCTGCTGCAGGAGTTTATGAGCAGCCGGCCGGAGCTACTTTCAATTCGCTATCTAAGTGATAGCACAGACGTCACTTTAGGGCAATGGTTTGGAGAGGGTGGCTTGCAGGTTTCTGCAGAGCCACGCTTAATTATGCCTACTGCCATCATTGACGGAGTGCCATTAATCCAACTGCAGCTCATGATTGATGAGAGAATTGTGCTGGCACAAGTTAATTTGTGGGAATTAAGCATACAGCAGGGACTGCTTAATATTCAGTTGGGTGAAGATGGACACCCGTATCTTTTGGACAACAAAGGTACAATTATTACTCACCCGCATCAAGAACTAATAGGGCAGACGTTGATAGACCTTGCACACATTAAGAATGGGAATGACAGCAGCCTAGATCAAATTTCCAGTGCTTCCTTCTCCCTACTAGACTACACATTGGATCAGGTTGAAAGAAAGGCGGGACTGGTGCCGTTACCACATTTGGGTTTAATAGTAGGCTTTAGTATACCGACACAGGAAATACTGCAGCCCAGCATACAGCTGCGCCGCACATTACTTATGTCGGCAGCTTTTTTAACTTTCATTATAATCCTCGTGGCTCTATCTTTGGGTAGGATGGTAACAAACCCATTGCAGTTATTTTTATCTCAAATGCGGCAGCTTCACGATGGGGAAATTGATTTTTTAACTTATCAAGGCGAATTTCTGGAGCAAAAGTTAACTTTTAGCGCTGTTAATAAATTAATAAAAAAACAGCGGGATATGTCTGTTGCCACTATTAATACACTGGCTTTAATCCTGGAAGCAAAAGATAATAGGACCAACAGCCATTCACAACGCGTTTCTCGAATTGCGCACCTTATTGCTAGGAAGATGGGTTATGAAGGAAAACCACTGGAGGTACTGGTGCGAGCTGCGAAGCTTCATGATATCGGCAAAATTGCCATACCAGATCTCGTGCTGCTTAAAGAAACTGCCCTTAGTAAAAATGAACGTAAAATAATAGAAACACACCCAGAAGTGGCGGCACGAGTCCTGGCACCCCTTAATTTTCTTAAAGAAGAAATCATGATTATTAAACAGCATCATGAACATATAGATGGTTCAGGCTACCCCAAAGGGCTTACCGGTGACAAAATTCACCCCTTGGCAAAGATATTAGCCGTTGCCGATGCATATGAAGCCATGACTGCCAACAGGCAGTATAGAAAAGCCTTATCTCATACAGAAGCGATGGAACGCCTGCTTAAAGGTGCTGGGACGCAATTTGACCCAGACGTGGTTAAAGCTTTTAAAACCTTAATGGCAGAACGCTTCGCTCAACTTGGCAGCATGTTTACCGTCTTTGAGGAAGGCAGTGAACCAGAAATAACACTTGAAATAGAAATGCTTGGATAGTGAAGTAGAGGAGACAAACCATGAACAAGCAATTATTTAAAATACGCCTGGCAATTATTGGAGCAATGTGTTTAGTGGCACTTGTCTCATACCTGCTGATTGCTCTGCCATTAAAACAGGAACTTGAAAAAAGCATTCAGCAAAACTTCATATATTCAGCCGAAGGCGTGGTATATTCTGTTGAAAATTTCATTGAACATAGCATGTATGCTGCTTCAAGTCTTTCAAGCGCAACTATCAATAAACAAGCCATGGTGGACTTTAAAAATGGTGAGTTGACACTTGCGGAGTTAAAAGCATTCATTCGGCCAAGATATGAAGAAAACTACCTTGTAATAGAAAATCTAACGGGCGCCGTACGCATTATGGATGGAACAGTTATTGCTGAGCAGGGTACTGTTAACTGGGAAAAGGTGGGAAATGTGCAAACCTTTGAAAAAATATCCCCTCAAATAAACACGGAAAACCTTACCATTACAATTTACTCACCCATTAAGGAACAGGAAGAAATCATAGGGTATGATATTGTTTTTGTTGGTATGTCCGATCTCATGTATGGTGTCCACGAAGATCATATGCAGCATGAAATCTATACAGCTGATCAATTAGAAAAAATGCTGATAGGGAAAAAAATAATAAAAAATAATAATGGTGAATTTCTGGCAAGTGATGGCACTCATTCTTGGTATGCTAAGCCTTTAAAATCTGCTGATTATTATTTTGTTGCTTCAACCTCTAATCACTTCATATATAGCCCAATACAATCTGCCCTGGCTAAAATTGCTTTTGCTTTCCCTCTATTCATTTTTTTAGTGATTGCTATTATTAATTACCTTGCTTTTAAAAGTATTGGCAGACTGGCAGATAAATTAGAAGAGCAGAAAAACTGGTATAAAAAAATTGCTTCAACTGACTATTTGACAAATACCTCTTCCCGACATCACTTTAATGAAATCATAGAAGAATATGTAAATGGTAAAAAAACAATACAAAGTCCCATCGCCCTTGTTATGATTGATGTTGATGGCTTTAAAAAAATTAATGATACATACGGTCATCTTGCAGGCGATGAAGTATTAAGAGAAATTGCTCGCGCTTTAAAAGCGTCTGTGCGTAGTGAAGATAAGGTTCTGCGCTATGGTGGCGACGAGTTTTTACTCTTTCTAAAAGACTGTACATTTGCAACTGCTGAGAAAGTGCTAGCCCGTGCAATTAAAACGTTAAAAACAAGTAGTAAGTTTGCTTTTCCCATCGAACTCTCTTACGGAATTAGAGTTGTAAAGAATAAAGATGATTTTTTACAAGCGATCCACGACGCTGATGCGCAGATGTATAAAATGAAAACAAAAAAAAGTAGTCAAGCTGTGATATCGCCGACCTAGTGATAAAAAAGCTGCTATATCCTAATCAAAGCAATAATAGAAACACTACCAGCCAACAAAAGACAGAAAGGAGTTTTGCAGAAATGCAAAACTCCTTTAATTTGCTATGGCGGAGAGAGAGGGATTCGAACCCTCGAAGCGGATTTTAGTCCGCTTAATCGCTTAGCAGGCGACCGCCTTCGACCTACTCGGCCATCTCTCCGTAATTTTTTTCACTATACTCCGCCGGTGTAATAAATGGCGGAGGGGGTGGGATTCGAACCCACGGCTCTTTCGAGTCACTGGTTTTCAAGACCAGCTCCTTAAACCGCTCGGACACCCCTCCGGGCGCATAAACCAGTATAACATAGGCAAATTTGCTTGTCAATACAAGGCAAGCTGTACTTATTTACCAATGAAACCGCTCTTTAAATTTGGTAAATAAGGACGTAATACCTCTGGTATCTTTATAGTACCATCTTCCTGTTGATAGTTTTCTAAAATAGCTGCTACGGTCCGTCCAATGGCTACGCCTGAGCCATTAATGGTGTGGACAAATTCAGCTTTAGCACCTGGCTGACGGCGGAAACGAATGCCGGCACGGCGTGCCTGAAAATCGCCAAAATTACTGCAGGAAGAAATTTCACGGTAATTATTATAAGAGGGCAGCCATACTTCTAAGTCATATTTTTTAGCTGCAGCAAAACCAAGGTCCGCTGTACACATTAAAACAGTACGATAAGGCAAGCCTAAGCGCTTTAATACTTCCTCCGCATCTATAGTTAATTTTTCTAATTCCTCCATGGAATCTTCAGGTTTAACAAATTTTACGAGTTCGACTTTATTGAACTGATGCTGCCGTATTAAGCCGCGGGTATCACGGCCGTGAGCACCGGCTTCCGCCCGGAAACAGGCACTGTAAGCAACATAATACAGTGGCAGCTGCTCGGCACTTAAAATTTCCTCTCTATGCAGATTTGTAACCGGAACTTCCGCTGTCGGAATTAAATAGTAGTCAGACTCGGCCACACGAAAAGCATCTTCGGCAAACTTGGGCAATTGCCCCGTCCCCACCATACTATGACGGTGCACTAAAAATGGCGGCAGTATTTCTGTATAGCCATGTTCTGTAGTATGCAGATCCAGCATAAAATTAATTAGTGCTCTTTCTAATTGTGCACCTAGTCCTTTATAAAAGACAAAGCGAGCACCTGTAACTTTACCGGCACGTTCAAAATCTATTATATCCAGCTTAGTCGCCAAATCCCAGTGCGCTTGCGGGGTAAAAGTAAAAGTAGGTTTTTCCCCCACGTAGCGGATGGGTACATTATCATCTTCACTCTCTCCCACTGGTACAGATACATCAGGGATGTTAGGTAATGTTAAAAGAATTTCTTGTAGTTCTTGCTCCACCTCCCGCACTTTTTGGTCAAGTTCTTTAATAGACTGTGACACCTCGCGCATTTCCGCAATTAGGGCGCTGGCATCCTCTTTGGTACGCTTCATACGTGCCACTTCGGCAGAAACTGTATTGCGCTTGTTCTTTAACTGCTCCACTTTATGCAATAACTCACGCCGCATATCATCTGTCTGCAGAAAACTGTCAAGGGAGGATTTTTCCCCTTTATCGTGCAGTGCCTTACGCACTATCTCTAAATTTTCACGAACAAACTTTAGATCAAGCATTAACTAGACCTCCTTTATTAAAAAACAAAAACTCATCCCTATAGGGACGAGTTTACTCGCGGTGCCACCCTAGTTGGTCAGTAATGACCCCCTCAGCTGCTTAACGTGCAGATACGGTAGAAACTACTAAATTCGCCTCTACACCTCCGGACCGGAATTCACCTGCCACCCTACCGGTTCACAGCAACCACCGGCTCTCTGTTAAAGGTAGAGAGGTTACTTTTGCCCTTCTTTGGCTCTTCATATATATTTATGCATAGTATACCCTGATCAGCATAAAAATGCAAGCAAAGCTTAGACAAAACAAACTATAATTTTAGTAAATAATAGTGCAAAATTTTTACTTCTTTAGTACACTATAATTATAGTTGTTATAGAGATAGGATGTGATAGTATTGACTGCTTTTTTTGTTGCATTTATAGGTACTCTCTTTGCTGAAATGGGTGACAAGACGCAGCTTGTCACCCTAACCTTATCTACACGTTACCCGCCTTTAAGAGTTCTTGCCGGTTCTTTAAGTGCACTTGCCGCCATTACAGGGCTGGCAGTACTACTAGGAGAATATCTTGCTAATTTATTCCCACAAACAACCACACTTCTCGCTAGTGGCGCTTTTTTCCTGTTGGTAGGAGCCTGGCTTTTACTGAAAAAAGAAGAAGCTGAAGAAAGTGTGGAAACGCCGCGCAATCGAGTAACATTACAAACATTTATTATGGTTTTCTTAGCTGAATTAGGTGATAAAACACAACTTACTGCCATCGCCCTAACGGCTGCCTATGGTGAGCCGCTTGCAGTTTTTTTTGGTGCCATGGCCGGTCAGACAATTAATCATAGCCTTGCTGCCTATCTTGGCTCACGCTTTTTATCACGTTTACCCGACAAATTGATAAAAACCGGCAGTGCACTGCTTTTTATTCTTTTTGGTATTCTATTTATCATCTCAGCTTTACGTTAAGCTGAGATTACATTTCTTCCGGTGCACTAATGCCTAATAAATAAAGACCATTAACTAAAACTTGCCGCACAGCATCTATTAATGCCAGGCGGGCATTTCTGCTTGCTTCTTCAGCTTGGAGAACAGGACATTGGTGATAAAAGCTGTTAAAAGCAGCTGCCACGTCCAATACATAACGGGCGATAAGTGAAGGTTTATATGTTTGCGCAGCACGAAAAATAACATCAGAAAACCGGGCCAGTAAGCGTACTACATTCTGTTCTTCAGCATTAGTTAATAAAGTAGCATCATATGGTGCGGGCCATGATTCTGCTTTGCGCAAAATACTACAAATACGAGCATGGGCATATTGTACATAGGGTGCCGTTTCACCTGTGAAATCTAATACTTTGTCCCAGTCAAATTCTATATTTTTAATGCGGTCATTGCTGAGGTCGCCAAAAATAACAGCGCCAATACCCACTTGGCGAGCCACATGTTCTTTATTTGCCAGTCCTGGGTTTTTTTCCTGAATAATTTCTTTTGCCAGCTCTGTAGCTTTGGTAAGAACGTCTTCTAAAAAGACTAATGTTCCTCGGCGAGTAGACATTTTACCATCTTTATAGCGAATAAGCCCAAAAGGAACATGTACACAATTCTCGGCCCATTCATACCCCATTTTTTGCAAAACAGTAAATACTTGTTGAAAATGCAGTGCCTGGTCTGCACCCACTACATATAGCATTTTAGTAAAATTATAATGTTGTTGGCGGTAAATGGCGGCACATAAATCACGTGTCGCATATAAAGTAGCACCGTCCTGCTTACGTAACAAACAGGGTGGTAAGTTTTCTTCACTAAGATCTACAATTAAGGCACCTTCTGAAATGCTCGCCAGACCTTTGGCTTCAATTAAATCCACAGTACCATCAAGCATTTCATTGTAAAAGCTTTCACCCTGATAAGAGTCAAACTCTACTCCCAGCAAATTATAGATGCGTTTAAACTCCGTCAAACTAAGGTCACGAAAGCGCTGCCAAAGAGCCCTTGCTTCTGCGTCACCGTCTTCAAGTTTCTTGAACCAGGCTCGCGCCTCCTCATCCAAGCGGGGATCTTTTTCGGCCTCACTGTGAAAACGAACATACAGTTCATACAAATATGTAATAGGTTGTTTTTCTAGTTTACGTTCATCTCCCCACTGCATATAGGCAACTATTAATTTACCAAACTGTGTTCCCCAATCACCCAGGTGATTAATGCCAACACAATTATAGCCTAAAGCCTGATACAACCGATAAAGGGAATTTCCTATAACAGTTGATCTTAAATGACCAACACCAAAAGGTTTGGCAATATTCGGGGCAGAAAAATCTATAACTATAGTTTTCCCTTTACCCAAAGTCTGCTGTCCGTACGCCTTACCCTGCGTTAAAATATTTTTTATTGTTGTATTGGCTAATAGCTCACGATTACAGAAGAAATTAACATAAGGACCTTTGGCTTCAATTTTCTCAAAATAATTACTGCACGGCAGGGTATTAACAAGATCAGCTGCAATAGCAGCCGGGTTCTGCCGACGTTTTTTAGCTAATTTAAAACATGGGAATGCAAAATCCCCCATCTCTGAGCTGGGTGGCGTTTCTAAATCCATAGCAAGCTCTTGCTTGTCCAATTGAACCAAGTCCGACAGTAAACGTACAACTTCTTCGCGGAACATTTGCATAAAAAAAGAACCTCTTTTTCCTTAATTTTTTCCTTATTATACCCAAATAATAACCAACCTGCAAGCTACTGCAGCTAATGATAAAAAAGCGATCATTGCCGGCAGCAATGACCGCTTTTTTTTAATTCTCCATATTGATATAATATGGTTTTTTTACAGTCAGCTCCCAGGGTAAATAATGTTCTCCCCTTTTAGGCTCCTTACCGTCAACAGTAATTATTACCGTTGTGTAAGGCAGGTTTTCCGCCAAAGAAAGCGATAAAGCATCGCGCAAAGCTGCTGCCCTGGCGGCAGCCGCCACTGTATTTAATACAATATTATTTAATGAAGAGTGTAAATCAAGATAGATAGTATTCTTTTCAAAGGATACTTCTTGCAGTAATAATAAATCGCCAAAGCTTTGTTTATAATGCAATAATACAGTACGAACAATCTCTTCTGCCAGAGCATGATTTTTAAGGGGTAAATAGTCTTCATTTATCGGTCGCAAGTAATATTTGCTGCCCGACCTCACTGGCACAAAGAGTAAAGTTTCCCCTGTTTCCCGACCTAATGGTTGAACAGGGAATGATTTGCCAATCATAATCCCTTCTTGTCCAAAGGTCTGTTTATTTTTTCCCTCTACTGTAAACTGAATTTCCTCTACTGTAGGCACGGAGCTAACCGTCAAAAGGAGTGACTCTACAACACCCTGAATAAAAGTACTACCAGACATTTCATCTAAAGTGACAGGAAGATCTAATTGAGCCACACCATTCTCTGCACTAACACCAATTAGCACATCTTTGGGAATTGTCCGCACTAGTTGGCTTTCATGAGCAGGCCCGCGAATAAGCTCACTGACGCAATCACGTAAAAGCGACTGCGACTTTTTAATACTGCGTGTCACTGGGATTAAATAATCAGCATTTTTATCGTAGAAAAATAGTGTTAAATAAGTTTCTTCTTGCTTTCGCTCAAACACCACAGGCTGATAGTAATCTGTAAGTCGTTGTGCCGATGTTTCATGTCCAGTAAGATTAACCTGTGCATTAGCGCTTAAAAAGTAGACATTTCCTTCATTTAAGGCAAATACTATCGTATCGCTTAGTGCAGCATGAGCCATTTTCTGCAGACGTCCGGAAACTTCCAGCTTATTAACTTCCTGGCCCCATTCGTTATAAACAAAAATTTGTGTTACATCATCTTGATATTGACCCCAAGATGAAACAAGAATACGTCTGCCATCTGCAGAAATAAGAACACTGGCATCTACCGGTAAAGGCATCTCCCATAATTGGTTACCATCCATATCAAAGTAAAGCAGTGTCTGCCGCTGTGTATTAGGATCCGTCATAATAGCAGCCAGATGGGAGCCATTGTCTGACACATAGACACGACTAATTTCACCGGAGACATTTACATCCCAGATTTCTTGAGCGTTTTCATCATAACAATTAATTGCTTTATCCTTTACGCTAATGATGATCTCGCCGCTTTTATCAAGACTGAGCATAGAATGTTGTTTTAATTCCCATAATGTTTCTCCCGTTGCAGAAAAAGCACCTAAATAATAAGTGTCATCCTCTAACCAGTTAACGATAACTCGCTTGTCTGCACCGGCTATTTTTGCTTCTAAAATACTTCCTGTTTGCCGCTGCCAGAGTACTTCCCCCATTTTATCCAGTACTACAAGGGTATTTTTGTTTTCTTCTTCTTGTAATGCCGCTAACATTAACTCGCCATCCGCAGATACATCTAAATGGATAATAGGGGCATTAAACTGGCGAGATGCTATTTCGGACTGATCAGAATTAAGCAGAAGTAATTTTCCGCCTTCTGTACCCACAGCCACAAAATTTCCATCCTCAGCTATATGCGCTTGCAGCGGAACTGTAGCTTGCTGACTTTCCCAAAGCGGTTTACCATCCTTTCCCAGTAAATAAACAACTTTAGCTGCCGTGGCAACTACTGCCATAGAACCATCTGCAGTTACAGATAGACCTGTTATTTGCACGTCACTGCTTTTTACAGTAAATTGCCCCACGGGAAAAGCATTTTCTTCTTCCGCTCCGGGAACGAGCGGTTCTATAGGAGTGCCTTGGTCTGTAGCTATTTGCTGACTACAGCCTGTTATGAAGAAAATAGACACAAATAAAATTATTATTATTAATCTATTTTTCGTGTATTGTGTCATTATACACCTCTATATGCTAGGTTGAAATTAATACTATTATAATGAAAAAATACTTCGGTTTAATTAAGTTTATTTTAATTTTTTTTAATTTATTTCAGGCAAAGGCAGCGTAACTATAAAAACAGAACCCCTGCCTTGTTCCCCTTCTTCTACCCATACTTTACCACCATGCCTTTTGACAATTTCCCGTACAATTGATAGTCCTAACCCTGTGCCACCCTGTTCGCGTGAACGAGCTTTATCGACTCGATAAAAACGTTCAAATACTTTTTCACGCTGATCTGCCGGAATCCCTACGCCTGTGTCGATAACACAAAGCTTCAGGCAATCTGTTTCTTCGCTCAGGGTTACTTTTACCTGCCCACCTGCCGGCGTATACTTAAAGGCATTATCAACTAAATTAAAAACAATTTGTTTAATTTGATGCAGAACAACTAATATAGGCGTTGTCCGCTCAGGCAAGGTATAAGAAAAAATAAGTTCCTTTTCCTCTGCTCTTTTTCTTAACATTTCCAAGGTGCCACGAACAGCAGGAACAATATCAAGTAAAGCCATTGTATCGTCTGACGCAACACTATCTAAGCGTGTTAAGTCCAGTAGATCTTCTACCAAGCGAATTAATCTTTCAAGCTCTTCATCAATATCAGCTAAAAATTCTTGTTGCTCCTCCTTATCAAGAGGATAATCACGTAAAGATTTTACAAGTATATTCAACGAAGTTAAAGGGCTGCGCATTTCGTGTGAAGCATTGGCCACAAATTCCTTTAACTGCTTGGTAGATTGCTGCAGTTGCTGTGCCATTTCATTAAACTGTACTGTTAAACGGCCAATCTCATCACGTGTACTAACAGTTACCTGTTGTGAAAAATCGCCTCGCGCCATTTTTTCAGCAGCTGCTGTTAGAGCTTGTAGTGGGTCTGTCATTCTCCGGGCTAAAAAACGCCCTAACAGCCCAGCGATAATAATAGATAGTACTGTAGCAATTATTAAATAATTACGGATATCATGTTGTACACCATGAATATAAGAAAGGGATGAGGCAAGAAAAACCACCCCTACTACTTTATCTTCATTGAGGACAGGAACAGCAACCTGCAGGACCCAATTATCACTGATCTCAGAATACTGAACTGTCCACTTTTGTTTTTGTGCCAGGGCTGCCTCTATTTCTTTCCTGTCCAAAGTAGTACCCACCAAACCTTCTACTCGTTGGCTGTCACCAACAACACGCTGTTTATGGTCCGTAACGATTACCCGGGCATTAATTTGCCGTGCAAAATCAAAAGCAACCTTGGAAATATCTGCCGCATCGGGTTTATCGATTAGTTTAGGGGCAACAAAGCTGCTAATAAGCGTGGCTGACCTGGTCATATCAGTATATTGATAGTCAAAATAATACTGTTTTAAAATATTAAGGAGAAGAAAAGAAGTTAACACCATTACGGCCACGATAATAATAATATAGGTGGCTGTTAATTTGGTGCGAATACTTTTAAACATTCTTTCCCTCCCGGAATTTATAACCTGCTCCCCAAACTGTCAAAATCAACTGTGGTGAAGCAGGATCAGCCTCAATTTTTTCTCGCAAATGACGTATATGAACATCAACAGTGCGGGCATCGCCATAATAGTCATAACCCCAAACATGCTCCAACAATTTTTCCCGGGTAAAAACACGCCCGGGATGGCTTGCTAATAAACTTAGCAATGCAAATTCCTTGCTGGTTAAATCAACTTCTTTATCACGTACCCGTACTTTATGCTGAAATAAGTCAATCTGTAAGTCCTGCAAACGAATAACCTGCATGCCTGCCGGATCTATTGTTTGTGACTGGGCACGCCGCAAAATAGCTTTGACACGCGCTACCAACTCCCGGGGGTTAAATGGTTTCGTCATATAATCATCAGCGCCTAATTCCAGACCAAGCACTTTATCAATATCGTCACCACGAGCTGTAAGCATGATAATGGGAACATCACTATGTTTACGTATTCTACGGCAAACTTCAAAGCCATCTATTTCCGGTAACATTAAGTCCAAAACAATTAAATCGGGCACTTCTTCCTCAAATAGCTGCAAAGCCTCCTGCCCGTCATAAGCCACAGCAACTGTATAATTCTCTTTTTCCAGTGCAAACTTAAGCCCTTTAGCAATATTCTTTTCATCATCAACGACTAAAATCTTAGCCATGAGACTCCCCCTTTAAATTAATGAACGGTAAACATCTCTAACTTTCTGCATATCATACCACACAAAACGTTTTTTAGATTGATCCCGTAACAGAGCTGCCGGGTGAAAAGTTGCCAGTAGCTGTGCCTTACCGTATTTAAACCATTTTCCGCGTACCAGCGAGATACGTGCCTCTTGATTAATTAAAGCCTTTGCTGCTACTGCACCAAGGCAAACAATAATTTCTGGTTCTATAATTTTAATTTGCGCCAATAAATGGGGCAAACACAACTTTATTTCATTGCCCATGGGAACACGATTGGCTGGTGGACGGCATTTTAAAACATTAGCCAAGTAAACTTCCTCCCGCCTGATCTCTACTGCTGCCAGTATTTTATTTAACAGCTGACCGGCCGCTCCCACAAATGGTACTCCTTGTTTATCTTCTTCTGCTCCGGGTGCTTCTCCCACCAGCATTAACTTAGCCTCAGGATTACCTGCACCAAAAATTACTTGCGTTGCCCTCTCTCTTAAAGAGCAGCTCTGACAGTTACATACCTTTTGTGCCAACGCCTGCAGTTTTTGTTCTCTTGTTGAGTTCTGCGAATGCTGAAGGTATATTCTTTTTTGCCCGGGAACAACTAAATAGTCAAAAAGATACTTTTCCTGCATTAGTTTCACCATATACTTTAATTCCACATCAGGCTGTATTCTCCTTTTTACCGTCAAACGTTCATTCCCACATATAAAAAGAGAAGGGCTTTCCCTCCTCTTTTTACTTTTAAT
>JAAZJT010000059.1 GCA_012800215.1 Bacillota bacterium
AAATATTAAGATAGTATCAAGTTCCACCATTTCCATGCTTTTATTCAAAAACCATGATTTTTAAAGATTTCCTATAAAAAACTTTTAACTTTAATAAATTATTAATGTTTATTTTTCGAAATTTTGCTGCATTAAAAAACGGCCTAAGAGAATTTTTATTCCCCTAAGCCGAAACATGCACTGACAAAATACAGACAATTCCTAGGTTTATGCTCTGCAGGCTTTAACTTTAGATATTCTTTTTTCCACTATTTCTTCTACTTTGAAAACCAATCCATTAAACTCGATAATAGGATTTTCTTCTTCTGCAGGTATCCTTCCCAATTGACCGATTAAAAAGCCGCTTAATGTTTCGTAATCTTCTATAGGTAAATCAACTTTTAGAAAGTCTTTTACACGCTCCAGGCTTGTTGCACCATTGATAATGAAAGTGTTTTCATCAAGCTTTTCAAATTCCTTTTCTTCTTCATCATATTCGTCAAATATATTGCCGACTATTTCCTCTATTAAATCCTCTATCGTTACTATTCCGGCAGTACCACCATATTCATCAATAGCAACTGCCATATGTGTTTTTGTAGATTGTAAATCCTTAAACAGATCATCATTTTTTTTAGATGCCGGAACAAAATACGGCTGGCGTATGATTTTTCTTAAATCAAAATCTTGCTTGTTATCATCTAAAAGCTGTATTAAGTCTTTAACATTCAAAACACCTATAATATTATCAATATTTTCCTCATACACAGGAAACCTTGTGTATTTTTTTCTTTTAACCAAGTCAATGATCTCTTTTAAACTCGAGGAAATGGAAATTCCAGCAATATCAGTCCTATGAGTCATTATTTCTGAAACTGTTTTATTATCAAACTCAAATATATTGTTTATCATTTCCTTTTCACTTTCATCAATTGTGCCTTTTTCTTTACCTACATCCACCAGCATGCGAATTTCTTCTTCTGTAACCTGCTCATCATCAACATTAGGGTCAACACCAAGAAGCCTCACAATAAAGTTAGTTGACACTGTAAGCAACTTAACAAAAGGCGATGTAACGGCAGACAAAAAATTCAAAGGTGAAACAGCAAGAAATGAAATTTGCTCAGCCTTTTTCATTGCCAATCGTTTTGGCACTAACTCACCTAAAACAAGAGTGAAATAGGAAAGTATCACTGTAATGATTATGACAGCGATAGTTTTTAAGACGTTTTCAGAAATCGGTATTTGCGTTATTTTTATAAGATCTACTAACCGGCCTGCAAAGCTTTCGGCTGCAAATGCACTTGCCAGAAAACCTGCAAGGGTTATACCAATTTGAATAGTTGCAAGAAACTTACTTGGCTCACTTAATATTTTTATTAGCAGTTTGGCCTTTTTATTTCCTTCGTCTGCCATAAGTTTAATTTTGTTGTCATTCAAAGATATTAATGCAATTTCAGATGCTGCAAAAAATGCATTCAGCACTATTAGTATCATTAAAAGCAAAAGCTCGGTAATCAAATCTATACCTCCAATTAGTATTTAAAAATAAAAAGCCATAACTAACCCTCAAATGCCTGAGGGTCTTATGGCTGCAGATAACTTTAAATACAGGTTTGCTTCTAATGTCAATAGTGCATTACTACTGCCCTCTTCCCCAAGATTATCGTCCATATATTTCTCCGTCCTTTAAAATATTTTCCTTTATTTTATTATATTTACATATATGGTGTCAAGAACCTGGCAATCGCCGGGTTGTGCATTCTCTTTTTTGAATTTTACCGCCACAGTAACCAGACCAGTATATATCCTGAAGTGACAGCAGCCAGCGTAAAAGGAACACTGATTTTCATAAAATCCTTCGCGCTGACTTCGTAACCATCCTTACGAAGAATACCAAGACCGGTGATATTGGCTGACGCGCCAATAGGCGTCAGGTTACCTCCGAGCGTTGCCCCGGCTAGAAGGCCGAAATAAAGCACCGTAGGATCTATCCCCATAATGTCAGCGATCCCGGCCGTAACGGGAAGCATTGTTGCAATATAAGGGATATTATCTATGAACGCGGATAAAAGCACTGAAGCCCAAACAAGAAGAGTATACATCAAAAAGATATTATTTCCACTGACTTTTACAAAAAGTTTACTGATCTCGTCAACAACACCAGCCTCCGTAATACCGCTGATTACGATAAAAAGGCCGCCAAGTAAAAAGAGAGTAAAATAGTCTATCTCCATAAGCGTCTTTTTCAGTGATATCAAATTGCGGGAACGGATAGTCTCACGAATCAACCCGATGACCATAAGTCCAATACAAATGAGGCCATTAATAATTGCTGGTTTCTTCCCTTCCGGAATAAAAGAGGCAAGGATCAGCAATACAATGGTACCAACAAGAAGCAAGGATGGAAAGTAATCTTCAACAACTGTTCTGTCTTTAACGTTAATATCTTGTTTCTCATTGCGAAAGACATAAAGAAGAACAAGTGTTGCTGCAACAGCGCCAATTTGAACTATCCAAAACATGCCCGGCCTTCCTCTGTAGAAAAAAAAGTCAAGAAAGTCAAGATTAGCATGTCCACCAAGTAGGATTGAAGTTGTATCGCCGACTAATGTGGCAGCACCCTGGAGATTTGAGGATATAGCGATAGCAATAATACTTTGAACGGGAGAAATTTTCAGTTTCTTTGAGATGGTAAGCGCAACAGGAGCGACCATTAGAACAGTTGCGACATTGTCTACAAATGCAGAAATAATCCCTGCGAAAAGAGATAGCGAAATGATTGCCCACTTAACGTTCGGCATCTTTTCAATAATCAAGTCTGCAAGAAGCGACGGCATTTTCGACTCAATAAACAGTGAAACAACGCCCATAGTACCGGCAATCATCATGATAACGTTCCAGTCTACCGAAAAGAAAACCTTATTTGCAGGTAAAATACCGAGCACAACAAAAAGCGCTGCGGAAGCCAAAGCAATATATGCTCTGTACTTAGGCAACGCAAGCAGCAGAACATATGTTAAAAGAAACAGCACAAGTGCTAAAGTCAACGTAAACACCCTCTCATTTGCTTTAAAATAAAACCTATCAAAAATAATTATATCACCACAGTCACTTTTTGAAAATATTTGTCTAAATTTTTATTGTATTAGTATATTTTGCCGAGAGGTGCCTGAAGAGGTATGCAATTTACTTATTCATCTGTATCTAATTTTCTAATCTCGGTTACCATGGGACAAATCACTGCGATACCAATTATTAAAATACCGGAAATAAGAAACCAATGATTTAAACCAACCCTATCGGCAAAGAATCCGGAAATTATTAATCCCACAGGCATAGAGAGAGTCATGATACTACCCATAAGGGAAAATACACGCCCCAAATATTCCGGTTTTATTCTTTCCTGAAAAAGGGCTGTCTGTACACCGGAGTAAAACGGAACTGAAAGCCCTATGACTGCACAGCATACTACAAAAATGATAAATCCACTTGGCGGCAGTAATCCTGCAATAGCTAAACCTGCTCCCGTCATCAGAATAGATCCAGTTATTAAGATAATTAGCCTTTTATAGTTACTGAAAAATCCTAAAAGCAAACCGCCGATCAGCATACCGGAAGCAAAAGAAATCTCTGCTATAGAAACATGCATCGGTCCCCCATTAAAATATTCCATACTGATTAAAGGAAAAAGTGCATTGATGGGCATATAAACAAACGCAAAAAGTGTACCAATAAGCAATAGGGCAAATAGTCCTTTATTTTGCCTTAGTACATAAAATCCTTCCTTCATTTCCTTAATAAAATTAGCTTTTTTCCCTTGCTCTTCAGCACGTAGTTTGGGGATACGTACAATTGCTACCGTAATAGAAGCAATCACAGCGCCCAGCACATCAAAGGCAATAATCGCATTTAATTCCCAGGCAGAGTATAAAAGTGCCGCAAGCGCAGGACTGATAATATAGCTGATGGACTGTAAAGACTGGCTGTATCCTGCACATTTAGTCAGTTGCTCTTCTGGCACCAAAAGAGGAGTGACCGCATTTAGTGCAGGAGAATGAAATGCTGTCCCTAGGCTGCGGATAAACAACACTACCATTACCATCCAGACAGCCAGATCCATATAAAGAGCAATAATAGCTAATACTGCGCCAGCTGCCGCAATAATTAAATCAGCGCCAATCATAATCATTTTTCGATCATAACGATCCACTAATACCCCAATGGCAGGCCCAAAAACTGCATATGGCAGAAAACCAACTAATGAGGCCATAGACAAAACCATTGCAGAGCCAGTTTTTTCTGTAAGATAAAAAATAATCGCCGTTTGCAGGATGGCACTTGTAATCAGTGATACTGCCTGTCCTACCCATATTGTAAAGAACTTAAATTGCCAATTATGTTTTTCCAATTTTCTCATCCCCTGCATTCATTATTGTACTTTAAATTACTCTGAAGTTTAGTATCCTAAAGCAATAAAAAATACAGACTAAATCCACAATGTGGCTCTAGTCTGCATACTTACAATATGGGAGCATCTAAGCCATAATTAAATAAGGGTACAGCTGAAGAAGCTGTATCTTATCAAACTTATGAACGCTCAATATCGCAAAATAAGCATGGCAAAAAAGCCTATCATTGTGATAGAATCTGCATTCTTATTGCCAGCTTATCTTAAACGAATTGAGGCTGTCATAGTTTTGGTTTCCCCCAGAATTTCAATTTACAGTAATAAATTTTAACATAAGACAGCCATGGAATCAATGCAGATTATAAACATTTCATCCAGCTCAAAAATTTTCTCATCTTCCCTTTTCTAATCCGCGTCTACTATTAATCTCGCTCTTTTATTGTAACGTGTACTATGTCACCCGGCTGCTTGCCGATTTTTGCCCGAATGTCTTTACGCAAACCAATTATGTAACACACCGAGCCATCGGCATTCTTCACACCCATATTTACGATACTCCCGTCATAAGGCTCTCCGTCAAAAGTAGCATGAACTTTAACTCTGCCTTTTCCAAACTCCGTTTTCAGATCATATGGGAATTCCACATATGCGCCGTCTATATCGGGCACTTTCTGAATAACTGCTTCATACTCATATATTTTTGGGTTCATATTTATCTCCTCACAATTGGATGTCTAATTACCGTTTTTAGTTTCTCCGGTGCACTCCTACGCGGGTCGCTTAGATATATTTCGTGATGCTGACGCATACCGGACATCTCTGTGCGGTATCCCTGTAACTCAATAAAGTCTTCAAGTGCCGCAACAGTAGGAGCTTCATCGTCATAAGGTCCTATATGCAAGACCTGTGCACACAAACCCTCTGTGAAATCCTCAAGTCGCGCTATTGATGTATCTATTCCCGGCTTTTTCTTTGACAATTTCAACTTCGCAGTTTCAAAAACTTCCGGTGTAACAAACTCCGGCTGCCGGATCATCATCACCCAGCAAAATTCATCTTTCCTGCCGATAACATTACCGTCGAAAAAATTATCCTCAAACCACCATAATCCCTCTAACGGGGGAACAACATAATCAAAGTATCCTGCCGGCTGCTCACTGCCCTTCTTGCTCATCTTGATGGTATAGGATAAGCCATACAGTACTTCCACTGCCTCCTTGTAAAATGCGGAAGTATTTGGGTTGCCCTTACCATTAACCATAATAAAACGCATTTTGGGCACATCAACAATAACCGGCTTTTTCTTAGGTAAGTACAATTCCTTATATTCTTTTTTAAAATCAAATGCTGCCATAAATACCAGCCCTTTCTTATCATTCCTATTCACAGCATATAATAAAACCACGCTTATGGGAATGCCTAAAGGGCGAGGTTTAATTTCTATTTTTAATCTGCTGTAAAATATTAAACATAGCTTCAGCAGAAACACCTTTTGCGCTCAATTCTACCAAAATATCTCCATACAAAACACTGAATCGCATCCGTGGACCGGAGATATCACCCTGTTCTGAAACCTCATAAGTACGTGCCCTTACTGTTTCGAGTGTCAGCTCATTTATAAGAAAGACAGGGTTGTCAACAATCTCACACAACTTTTCAGGTACCGAATCAGCCCTGGGAATCGGATATAGCGCAAGATCGTAATTCTTTGTATCAGCAACAGAAGTTATGCGAGCTTTGGCATTATCATCCGGAAATGAAACACGCCATTTAATATATCCCATTCCTTTTGACCAGTTCGCATATAGTGCATTCTGCTCCTGATTGATAATGCGTAGAGCATCCTCAAAAACAAATCCGCCAGGAAGTGTTGCCGGCAGATATGAGCCAAAATCAATATCTGCACGCGCTTCCTCAAGATCTAACCGTTCCTCCCGCAGTTCAGGCACAACAGGTTGAAAAACGCCTAGATCAGCTGCGCCTCCTTCGATTAAATGACCTACCAGTTCAAAGATTTCACTCTTTAAAACTTCCTTTTCTGCTTCTATGCCGCCTAGCTCTACATAATAAGCCACATCCGCAAGTTTAAAGGACGCAAAATAAATGATTTCCCTTATGCCATTACTGTTTGGTTTTGTTTCAAAGTACCCTGCTGTAACCATTGTTCCAAGTACGTCAGTGCTTTTTGTTTCACTGTCAAAGACATAATCAAGGACAATCTCGCCCGGAGCAATCTGGATATATGCCTCAAAGCCGGATACGGATTTAGCATCTGCGTCAATATTAAATAAAGTTGTGCCGTTTTCATCACTTTGAAAATGCGCCGTAGCTTTTATAGCATGAGTATTTACCAACGTAGGGAATACAGCTTTAATCTCTTTGGTGGTAAGTTCCTGCCAGAAATGCCCTGGAATATTAATTTTGTTTGCAAGCTGTCCATCGGCTTTATTGAATTCCAGCGTATATTTAGCGGATGCACCGGGCATTGGTGCTGTCGTATGCGGAAGTAACTTAGGCAATCTAAAAAATCCAAGCAAAACCACAGCAAAAAAGGTAAAGGCTGCAGCATAGCGCCTGGTTTTAACAAGGCCGCGCTTAGGACCGGAATCTTTCATACAGCACACAAGCCTCTGGTGTAATGAGTCTGGAACCGTTATTTTGTCCATGTATTTGTTATAAGCTTCCATAATCGTCCTCCTTTAAAACGGACTTGAGCTTTTGACGGGCACGAGTTAAATGGCTTCTTACTGTAGATTCCTTGTACCCGGTCAACTCAGCAATATCTTTAATGGAATAACCTTCATAATAAAACAAATGAATGACTGTACGGTATTTGGTTGGCAACAGCATGATTTGCTCCAGCAATTCATGCTGTTTGGGCTCTGAGGCTGGATAAGAATCAAGAAGCATCCCCCTTCGCTTACGCCAAGGGGATCGCCATTGGCTATTGCAGAGGTTTACTGTTACCCTTATGAGCCAGGCTTTTTCATGCTCTTCAGATTCAAATGCAGGTGCTCTCTCATATGCACGTAAAAACACCTCTTGCACTATATCCTCAGCATCAGAGATGTTTCCTGTAATAGCGAGTGCACTGCGATATAGTCTATTCTCATGTTTTGTCACCAGCGCTTCAAAGTCCTCCGGCCGACAGGACTTATACGCCATCTGCTTAACCCCCTCAACCTATATACGCTTTAGGCGACAAAAAGGCTGCAAAATTTTATAATTTAATCAGCAAATTGTTCAAAGATCCAGATGAATCCTGTTCCTTTTCTAGTTTTCATAATAAAATACTTATATTGGAGACTATAGGCAGGTGCACTATATGAATATTTCTGCTGAACTAAAACAAAAAATCAACCGCATACCCCAGCTTCCCGGGGTATATAAGATGCTCGATTCGCAAGGGAATATTATCTATATCGGTAAAAGTAAGTGCCTTAAAAAAAGAGTGAGATCGTATTTTACGCGCAATCATGAAGGCAAAATAGAAAAATTAGTTTCATTAGTAGATGATATAGACTATCTAGTTGCAGATACCCATCTAGAGGCAAAATTGCTGGAATGCAAGCTTATCAAGGAAACTAAGCCGATATTTAACTCACAAATGAAAAATGACGGAAGTTATGTATATCTTAAAATAGTAGAAAGATATAATCCGTACAAAGTTTTAACGGTAGAATCTGAACGTAGTCAGCATTCCTATGGACCGTTCAGGCAAAAGTTCACACTCTATGACATCATAGATACACTGATGAGTATATTTCCCATCACCAAAAAGAATAATGACTACCTGTTTGATTATCATCCCATTCCTTTGTCCATGAATCAGACAAGCTTTAATGAAAACAAAAAAATCCTTAGCGAATTATTTTCAGATACCGAGTGCATGAATTCTTTTATCGAAATTCTGGAAGACAAAATGAAGCAGTCAGCAACATTATATAAATATGAAACTGCCGCAAAGTATAGGGATATTGTTCGAGGATTAAAATATCTCAATTACAGAATAAGTGATTACAACAACTTCCTGTCCCAGGACTATTTACTAAAAATACCTACAAATAAAGGAATTAAACTTTTTCTTATCTCCAGAGGACAGATTCTAGCGAAAAAGGTTTTAAAAAATCCTACCAGTGTTGATCTCGATTCATTCGTTCGCACCGGTTATGCATTAAAGCCAGCAGATTCAACCGCTACTTATGAAAAAGCAGCGGTCGATTATCACGATATTATCTACTCAGAAATAAAATCATTACCCAAAGGGTGGTACGAGCTGATACTGCCTTCATCATCCCCCGCATAGTTTAGTACTATCCTATCACTCAACTGCTCTGGGTACATAAAACTATAAATTTCCTCCAGTGCATTATAAACGTAGTAATCATTACGATTCTTTTTTAAAGGTTGATAAAGAATATCAAAATCTACTCCCAATAAATTAGAAGAAACACTAGTTCTTCTCATACCATTTTTTAAGTAAAAATTTATACGTTTCTCCCTTTGCTTTCTTTCTTGCTCCTTTTGTACTGACTCTACTTTTTCCACTTCTACAAGAAAACCATCAACATCACAAAACTTTTCTTTAAGCAAAGTTAAAAACTGACTACCATGCCCCCTGCCTCTTTTTGCAGCTATCACTGCATAGTAGTCGAGTAAAAAGCATGTTTGCAAATTATTAAAGCAACAGAAAGCGTATGCTACGATACTGCCTTGGGAATAAAGAGCGAAGCATTGATAGTTATGCTTGCTAATTAAACTTTCTATGGCCTTAAAAGGCTTTAACTCAGCTGCAGGAAAGTCATTAACCATATGAGTTGCATATATTTGCTTGATTTTAGAGATACCAACTTCCCTAATTTCCAACTTCACTATCTCCTTATTTTAAGTTATCTAAGGGTTACCAGTAGTAATACTAAGGCAGTTTTTTATCTTCAATTAACCTGGAAGCATTGCTGTCATCAATAACTTTCAGCTGCCTTAACCATTTCAATATATAGCCGTCTCTGAAAAAACTCAGTAGGATTCCTTCACAGAATCTTTCTGCTCGGATTGCACCCATTATCAGCGCAAGTAAACATTGTTCATCTAAAGCGCCGACATTGGCATTTCGCATCGATGGTTCTTCCCACTTAAGACCGTTTTTTTCAAGAATCGGCTCATATTTTGAAAGCTGATACTCCGGATGGCTCTGCGAGAACAGATAAAACTCAGAAACAAACGAGTTTACAATATCTCCATAATTAACATATGAAATATGGATTGGATGTTCTGGGGTACCGTCATTTTCAGTACCATCAACCCATTCGCCGTAAGACTCGGCCCTTGCAATTTTCTCGATGTATTTAGTAAGTAATTTAAATTTACTACCCGTACCTTCATCGCCAATAAACTCAGACCACTCATCATAAATTGCCCGTAAATCACTATCAAGATAATCAAGTGCTTTGTCTCTGATGTCTTTTGGCACACCATAATAAGCTTCTGCAATGGAGCCTGTAATAGCTGCTAAAGTGTCGCTATCACCACCAAGCGAAATTGCTGTGCGTATTGCGTCCTCAAAGGATGTTGATTCCAAAAAAGCCTGAATCGCTTGCGGTACAGTGCCCTGGCAGGTCTCGTTAAACTCATAGGTATCTCTGATATCATCAATTTTGAAATTTAACTGATAATAATTGCGCTCAATTATATCTCTGATTTCACCTTTAGTAAAGCCGTTTCGTGCCATATAAATCGCCACTGCAGTGGCTTCAGCTCCCTTGATACCCTCGCTATGATTATGAGTTACTCCGGTAACTATACTAGCGAGTCTGCAAGCTTCCCTTTCCGTTCTAGAAACAAAGCCTACTGGGCTTATCCGCATAGCTGCACCATTACCAAAACTGTTGTATGGTTTAGGATCATCACTAAAAACCCACCTCGAGAACATTCCGCCGTAGCCACAATTGGGATATCTACGTCCTATTTCCTGCATATATTTAATGGTCAACTTCTCAAGAAGCGAGTAATATTCACTGTCACAGTCGTTTTTACAAGATGCTGTTTTTCTTTCTGCTTCCATAATGGCCTTGGCAACTGCAAGGGTCATAATACTGTCATCCGTTACCCGGCAATCATCTGTAAACAGTTCGAAATCCTTATTTCGTTGATTATTAAATTCAAAACGTGAGCCGACTACGTCTCCAATAATTGTACCAATCATTGAGTACCCCCATCACATAACTTTCATTCATCTAATGAATAATTAAACCAATTTGTTTACCCGTTTATGACTAACCATCCTCCGCCATCAACCCAATCACCCCATGCTCCCGGGGGTACAACCAGGTTGTTTTTATGCTCGTCATCCAACTCTGCAGCAAGTTGATTGATGGCATTTAAGTCAAATGATTCTGCATTGTAATAGATTCCGATATCTATATCAGAATCCTCTGAATGAGTACCCCTTGCACGTGAACCACCCAAAACAATACCTTCTATATAAGGCAAAGAGGATAATTTCTCTGCCACTGATTTAATAATATTATCTACCATACAAACACACTCCTTTTTTTCGTATATCTTAACGGAAATTAGCCTTCAAGTTTTTCTCGTTTATCATCATTTCATCTCCAGCTCAAACGATTACCAAAAAACTTACTCGATTATATAATACACTAAAAAAATGCCGTAATATCACCGGTTTGCAAACTTTTACCTGCTCAGCATGTTAGCAAGTAAATCCTTTGGGCTTTTTTATATTTATTATGACGTATACATAGTAAAAAATAGTGCTTGCATAATATAATGCAAGCACTATTTAATAATACAAATATAGTATTATTCACCACATTCACCATGATGTTGATGTTTATGGCAAACAGAACCTGTGGATTTTAAGGAGCCATGCAGGTACGCTTCTACTGCTGTTTTAGCATTGCCGCTTGCTCCGACAATAACCTCTATGCCTTTTTCATTGAAAATATCAATAGCTCCGCCGCCCATGCCGCCTGAGATAATCACATTAACTCCCAGGTCATTTAGAAAGTTAGGGAGAAAGCCGGGCCTATGCCCAGGGTTAGGTATAGATTCACTTTTAACTATCTGATTGTCTTCGACTGCAAAAATATTGAAGTTAGCGCAATGCCCAAAATGCTCTGTTATCATTTCATTTTCACTTGCAACTGCAATTTTAATCATTGTTTTCTCCTCCATTTTTTTATTACAAAATATATCCATCTAGTATCCTTAAAGCTTGCTCAAGCTCTATGCAAGCAATCTCAATTATGATTTGCCTCTATTCTTTCTGCCAATATTTTTGCCACAGGGTCGAGCCAATTGCCGTCAATAAATTCTATCATACCCTTATCACATGCTGCTGAAATTTTGGGATCAATCGGTAGTTTCGCAAGAACTTTCAGATTATGTTTATCTGCTATTTCATCAATGTGACTATCACCGAAAATCTGATACTCTTTACGATTATCAGGGCATTTAAAGTAGGACATGTTTTCTACCAGGCCAATGATGGGAATATTCATCATTTCAGCCATCTTAACCGCTTTTGATACAATCATGGAAACCAACTCTTGGGGTGAGGTAACAACAATAATCCCGTCAACAGCAATCGATTGAAATACTGTAAGAGGAACATCGCCAGTGCCAGGGGGCATGTCAATAAACATGAAATCAACATCGCTCCAGATAACATCAGTCCAGAACTGCTTTACTGTACCGGCAATAATTGGCCCTCTCCAGACAACCGGATCAGTATCATTTGCCAAAAGTAAATTAATAGACATAATGTCAATACCGGTCTTAGTTTTAACAGGAATTATGCCGTATTTACTGCCTGAGGCTTTTTCCCTGATACCGAAGGCTTTCGGTATAGAGGGCCCGGTAACGTCCGCATCCAAAATAGCTGTATGATAGCCCATTCTTTTCATGGTAACTGCAAGCATGGAGGTTACCAGCGACTTACCAACACCTCCTTTACCGCTGACAACACCAATAACCTTTTTGATGCTGCTCATTTCATGTGGTTTCTCAGAAAAATCATTTTTCTTTTCCTCTCTCTCGGCACAGTCCTCCGTGCAGCTGCTGCAGCTTTGGTTGCAATTTTCGCTCATAATCTTAACTCCTTTATTTCAGATTGACACTTTCTTCAAAAAGCAATTTCATTGTCTTATTGTAAACCTCTCTCACTGCTTCACCCGATGCACAGTCTATATCTACAATGGTCTGTCCGTTATTAATCGCTTTTGCTGCGTCAGAATCAAAAAGTATTCTGCCCAGAAAAGCCAGTCCTTGTTTTTTACAGAAGCTTTCTATCTTTTCTGTGTTTTCTACGTTGGTGTCAAATTTGTTTATACATACTGCTGTCTTTATTCCAAATTTCGCTGCTGTATTTATAATGCGCTTCATGTCATTAATGCCCGATATGGAAGGTTCGGCCACTATCAAAACCATATCCACGCCGCTTAAAGATGCTATAACCGGACAGCCAATACCGGGAGAACCATCAATAATTGCAAGCTGGGCATCTGTGGTTGCCGATTTCATTTGTTTTTTTACCTCGGTGACCAACATACCGGAGGTGCCGCTACCCATTTTTAGCTGTGCTGTAGAGAAAACTTCCCCTTCACTTTCATATAACATCAACTCACCTGCTGCGGCCGGTTTTAAAGCTATAGCTCCTACCGGGCAAATAACTTCACAAACTCCACACCCTTCACAAGCAAAAGGATCTACCTTGTATATCTTATCTGCTGAAATGGCGCCAAATCTGCAGCTATGTATACACAGATCGCATTCTATACAAAGCTCTGTATTTATCTCCGCTTTGGGCAAACCATAATAATCTGCTTTCCTTGGCTCAGAGCTTTGCTCTGTAATAAGGTGTAGGTTAGGTGCATCTACATCACAATCTGCATAAGCCTTAGCCTTTGAAAGTCTAATAAAAGCGCTGGCTATAGTAGTTTTGCCCGTACCGCCTTTACCGCTAAGAATTAGAAGTTGCTTCATGATGCACCTCCTTTTTCACAGTTTCCAACAAAGTAGAAAATATTGTTCGCCATTTTTCACTTTTCCTTACAGCAATTTCAGCATTTGAATTTAAAATGCCAAGTTCATTGTCAAATGGAATTCGAGCAAGAATCTTAATCTCTTTTTCAAAACAGAATTTTTCAGCCGGATTTTCTTCTTCCAGACATTTGTTAAGAACTACTCCGAATGGTTTATTAAATAACTTGACCAGCTCGTATACCATATTGAGATTGTGAACACCGAACAATGTAGGTTCAACCACCAATATGCAGTAGTCTGCATCCATAATACTTTCCATGACGATACAAGCACTTCCGGGAGGGCAGTCTACAAAAGTCTGTTTATCTGCTTCAGGTATATTCTCATTAAACAACTTTTTTATGATAGGAACTCCCGAAGCTTCGCCGGTGTTCATTATTCCTGTGTATATCGTTACCTGATCTGAGATCCCTTTTTGAACTTTTCCGATAACCCTTTCTTTCTCTGTCAACGCCTTTTCAGGGCAAAAAAGAATACAGCCGCCGCAAGAGTGACAAATCTCTTCAAAAACAATGAGTTTATCTTTTATATAGGCAAGTGCATTAAACTTGCAAAAGTTAACACACTTACGGCAGCCACTGCATAGTTTTTCATCCACCTTTGGGGTCCGAACAGACACTTCCTCTTCCTGAATATTCTCAGGCTTAAAAAATAGGTGACCATTTGGTTCTTCAACATCACAATCTATATATGTTGATGTTTTTGCTGCTGCAGCTAAATTTACCGATACCAGTGTTTTCCCTGTGCCGCCCTTGCCGCTTAGCACAGCGATTCGCATACTAATTGCCCCTGTGTCCGTGAAATCCGGCATGAATTTCATCGAGCAAAGGAAGCTTTCCGGCTATAAAGGCATCAATATTATCTTTAGCTGAAGCAGTTGTCGTTTTATAAATTTTGAATTCCGCAGCTTTAAGCACGTCAGCGGCATTTTCTCCTAAGCGGGGAGTAAGCAAAATATTTGCTTTGCTATCTACCACCTTTTGTGCAGCTTTAACTCCTGCGCCGCCTGTACTTGACGCGGCACTGTTATCAAGAAAAACACTTTTCTTGGTCTTGGGGTCATAAATGAGAAAATAAGGAGTGCGCCCAAAAGATACACTTACGTTTGACTGCAAACTTTTCTCATCTACCGGAATTGCTATTTTCATGCATACCCTCCATTCTATTTGTTCCCTCAATCTTTTGTTATTTGTCAACGTCCATGCCTACGTCTACGACAGCCTCTTCCGCACCCGTTTTCTAATCCATCACAAAGACGATATTCTCCACCTTCAATCAAAAGAACCTTACCGTTCACCAGCGATTCGGCCAGCTTCTTTCTCGCTTCGGAATAAATACCTTGGACGGTAGTTCGAGCGACATTCATTTGTTTTGCACATTCTTCTTGCGTAAACCCCACTAAGTCTATAAGCCTTATCGTTTCATACTCGTCAATCGTCATTTTTATATGATTTTTTTCATCCGCATTTGCATCAAGAGGCCCAAATCTGTTTCTTTCAGGTAAGCAGCATACTTTTCTCCATTTCATCGGTCTTGGCATAGTCTTATCACCTCATGGTTTATGACATATGTCATTTATACTTATATTATACATAGTTATTGACATATGTCAATAACTATTAAAAAAATCCCCAGTTCCAAACGTCGCTTGGGCAAAACGGCAAAAGACTTACACAGCGTTAAATGCACAGCCACTAGACAGCTTATATCAGGAAATATCTCTTAATCTAAACTTCCTAATTGCCACACATCCCCGGAATATACGCAAATATATATCTCCACTGCTATTTGATACTATCACCGCGGTTATATTGATAACCAACCCTGCAGATTTAATTATCTATAATATAAACACATCGTAACACAGTTTTGTGACACTTTATTAAAAAAAGTTCACGAATCACCATTCCTTATAGTATTAAATTTTTTGGTCTGTAATTAAACTTTACTTAAATCTTCCTATTGCCATAGCACGTCTCTCTGAGGGGAGATTTTTTTTAGCAAAAAAAGCATGTAAAGAAGCAAGCCGGCAGGCAATTAATTGTAAAAAATAGTTATTATTTTAGAGGGAGTTGCCGGGCTAAAAGCGAAAATAAATGCTAGATATTTTCTCCAATGGAATAAAAGGGGTGGGGGCATGCCGCAAGCAGAGCGGATTTTAGCTACAAAACTTTTGGCGCCACGTTCGGGTGTAACGTTGGTGGAACGGCCACGGCTATTAGATAAATTAGCACAAGCACAAGCACAAACAAAGCGGCTAACTTTAATCACTGCACCGGCAGGTTATGGGAAAACTGTGCTGCTTGCTCAATATGCAGCACAACTGCAGACTCCCGTTGTGTGGTACCAATTAGACAATTTTGATAATGATTTAGCGCTCTTTAGTCAATATCTTGTGGCTGGCATTGAGCAGCATTATCCGGATTTTGGGACAGAGATTACACAGGTCCTGGAACAAAGCCGCGATGTTGACAAAGATTTGCGGCGGCTGACGGCAGCCTTTGTCAATACACTGGCAGTTAACGTTACTGACTCGCTGCTTTTGATCCTCGATGACTATCATTTAATTACAGCAAACACTGTACATGGTTTTATGGAGCAATTTATGGATTATTTGCCGCAGAATGTACATGTTATGATCGCCAGCCGTACCACCCCGCCTCTGCAGTTAGAGCGGTTAAAAGTGGCTGGTCTTTTAGAAACTTTGAATTTGGAGGCACTATGTTTTAGGACAGAGGAAATTGCCAGTTTTTTAACGACTGAACAACAACCGGTCTCAGCAGAAATGGTTGCTTTTCTCGAGGAGGAAACGGGAGGCTGGCCGGCAGTTTTACGTCTGGCTAATTTTTCCCTGCCGCAGGTTAAGCATCGGCAGCAGCAGTTGTCAAAACGTTCATTAGCCCACCGTAAGGATATTTATCATTATTTTGCCGCGGAAGTACTTAACAATCTGCCGGCAGACCTGGTTGAATTTATGCTTGCTACAGCAGTACTGGATTTGATCACGCCCGAAATATGTGATTTGTTTCTGAAACGGGAAAATAGCTATGTGCAATTGGAGCAGTTAGAAGCACAGAATTTGTTTACCACAGTTTTAGATGCAGAAGGAGTCATCTATCGCTACCACCATCTTTTCCGTGATTTTCTGCAGAGCCGTTTGGGAGAGAAAAGAAATCAACTGGTACGGAAAGCCGGTCAGTGCTACCTGCAGGCCGGCTACCCGACGCATGCTGTAGAATATTTCCTAGCTGCAGCCGACTATGAGCAGGCAGTCTTAGCGATTGAAAAAGTTGGCAGTAAAATGCTGCTGCACAGCCGTTGGCAAACTATACAGCGTTGGCTGCAGTGTATTCCTGAAGAATATAAAGTGCAGCAGCCGTGGATGTTACTCTTTGCCGGGGCAGTTTCTCTCAACAGCGGGCATCTGAACCAAGCAGAAGCCTTAATTTTCAGGGCTGAACAGCGCTTCAGCGAGGCTCAGCAGCATGATGGAATTTTACAGGCGCTGCTATATCGGGCGCGCATTTTACGCTCCCGGGGTGATTACTCAGCAAGCTTACAGCTGTTGCAGCCAATTTTACCAGAGTTGAGGCAGCGCCCTATTCGGGAATGGTATGATGTCGCTCTGGAACATTCTTTGTTGTTAGGCTTACGCGGTGAGCTGGAACAGGTAAATACCCTCCTTAATGAAGCTTTAACACAAGCTGAAAGAGAAGGGGAAGATCGTATTGCTGCCCAACTAACAGAGCGCTTATGTGATATTTATTTTGTTAAAGGGGAGTATGCTAAAGCTGTCTCTATTCACCAGCGAGCCGCTGAATTGGCTTCGGCGCAGGAGCGGCTCTCCTTTTTGGAACGCGATAGTATTGCCACCATCTATCATGACTGGGGTGATTTAGACCAGGCTTTAGAGTATGCGCTAGACAGCGTAAAAGCAAAAGAAAAATATGGCTTAACTGAAGCCCTGCCCTATGCTTATCAACAGTTGGCCTTTGTTCAGACCAGCTTGGGGCAATACCAGGAAGCAGAAGAAAACTATCAGCGTTCTATTACTTTAACAGAGCAGCTAGGAGGCGAAACCTTTTTTAAGGCACGCAGCCTTGCTCTATACGGTCGTTTTCTGGCGGCACGCGGACGGCTGCAAGAAGCACAGCCGCTGGCAGAGGAAGCGTTAGCTTTAGCCAAAGAACAGTCCGCTTTTATTTATGCCGTCTGCCTACAAGCAGCTGCACCCGTCTATATCCAACTAGGGGAAATGGCTCTAGCTGCAGAGATGTTAGAGCAAGCGTTAGAGATATTAGAACAAGTTGGTGCCAAATACTCACAATGCGTCACCTGTGCACTTCTGGCGCTGGTCTACCGCCAACAGAGCAAACAAACGGCTGCAGAGAAAATGGCGATCCGCTGCCTGGAATTGGCGGCACCGGAAAATTGCCTGCAGTTATTTGTAGGCAATGCGGAAATGATGCTGCCTGTCTTAGAGGTGGGACTGATAAAGGGGCTGGAACCGGAGTTTATTGGTGAAGCCCTGCAGCGCCTGGGCACAGAAGCAGCCGAGATGTTAATTGCCTTGACTAACCACAGCAACGCTGCTGTGCGGCTGCGAGTTATTCAACTGCTGACAAGACTGGGCGGTGTAGAGGTGGCCAAAGCCATTGAGGTTTTATTGCATGATAATGATGAAGAAGTGCGCGATGCGGCATTGGTAGCCATGCAGACGTTAACTAAAATACAAGCACCTCAGGGAATAACAGATGAATCTGTCCAGGAGCCTGTGCAGAAGATTGGTAGCAAGCGCCAGCTGGAAGTAAAGTGTTTGAGTAGGTTCCAGGCTTTCTGTGCCGGCACTGAGTTGCAGTGGCGAACAACTAAAGCAAAAGAACTCTTTGCATACTTAATTCATCAGCGCGGCAGAGCAGTATCCAAAGAGCGAATCTTAGATGATTTATGGCCTGAATTAGATACGGAGCAGGCCTCGACAATCTTTCATACAAATCTCTATCAGCTGCGCAAAACTATTAAAACTGCCATTGGAGAACAGCCAGTGCAGCATAAAGGTGGACAGTATACCCTGGAGCAAAGTAAAATTTCCTGCGACCTGGAGCAATTTGAGTTACTGGCAACAACGCCTGAGGAAGAGACTAATCTGTCAATCTTAGAGGAAGCGTTATCTTTGTACCAGGATGAGTATTTGGCAGGTCTGGAGTATGAGTGGGTTTACGCGGAGCGAGAACGTTTAAGCCAAATATATCAGTCGCTTTTAAAGCGGCTTGCCCATGCTTACTTACACACTGAGCGGCTGAACCAGGCTGCTGCTTGTTTACGTTCTTTGTTACAGGTTAACCCTCTGCTCGAAGAAGCGCATGCGCTTTTAATGACTGTTTACGCCCGCCTGGGCGACCGCATGGCTGTTTTACAGCAGTATGAAACATTATCGCAAGTGCTTGCAGAAGAATTGGGCATTGACCCCAGTTCTAAAACACGGAAACTATACTACAAGCTCTGCTCCAACCAGGATGATTAATTCTTTTGGGATCAGACTTGAATTATTCACTTACTTTAGCTCTACTACTAGTATCGGTTTAGATGTTTCAGAAAGTGTTTAATTTTTGTTTAGAAGGCCTGGTTATAATTTTTAGTGTAAGATGAATTTTTAAAAGTCCATGTGAAATGGAGGTGTAGTAATGGAATATGTTGGTTACCTTGCACCGATAGCCTTTATCTTTGCTTTGTTTGCGCTCTCCCAGGTAGCAGCACTTAAAAAGGAAGTTGATAAATTAAAAAGTGAACTAAATAAATTAAAGTAATAATTTAACCTGCACTGTGCCGCTTCAAGTTTATACATGAGCCCAGATCAGAGTAAATATATCCAATTTCAAGAAATCATATTTACATCTATCCCCTTCTCCTCAACCCCTACAAAAATAAGCAGTATCTAATCTGTCAACTTAACCCTGTCTGCTTCAGGGCTATAGATATGTTCCCACAAACAATTTAAGGGTTTCCTGACATTGTCACCTCCGGCAGAACAACCTGGAGAAAAGGTAAATATCTGGAAACCCTTCATATTTACTTAATTATAGCCAGCCCTTTTCTGAACATTTGCATCGCAATTTGCTAAACAGTAAATGATTCAAGCCTGACCCCATTACAGTTTTTCATGCAACGGCTTCATGTAACTGCTGGAAAGTCCGTAGTGTGATCTTAAGCGATTTACCATCAAATACAATTTATTCTTATATTCCCTACTTGCGCCGCCTGTTTTATAGAGCACTCGCAGATCATCATAGACCTCTGGAAATTCAGCTTGGATAAACCAATATTTATAACTTCACGCTGCCAGTCAGGGGCACTTAACTGCTTTTCCAGTTCATCAACAATATTTATTTTAACATAGATATCTTGAAAAAAATCTCTATCCCCCAGATAACCATGGGAGTACATTGCATAACAATAACAGCAGCCGTGTTGGCAGCCTCTATAGATATTGAGATCCCAAGCGTAAGGTATTTTTCTTTTCAGTTTATGCAGTGCACTTTTAGTCTGAATTGGGGTCAGTCTTGAATTATTCACTTACTCTTCTCACTCCATTCAGCGTCAATGATTTTATATGTACTCTTACGTTAGCTTTTTCAGTTTACCATCAACAAGCTTATAAATTTCGCTGGCTTGCGCAGCCAAGCCAGGCTCTTGTGAAGCCACGAGTACTGCCACACCAGCCTGATTCAGGTTCACAATTTGCGCCAGTAATGCTGCCAAAGCTGCTTCGTCCTCTATTAGGGGTTCATCGAGCAGCACAGCAGCTAAACGCTGATGCCGCTCCAGTCTAAGCTGGCTGTTATTGATCGTGCCCTTTAGGTACCAGACTCGTTCCCTTTGCATCTGGACTATTTCCTCTATACCATTGCGTCCCACCAAACGGCCCTCAAAATATACAGTTCCTTTAGTAGGCAGCAGACGGAAGCTGAGTACTTTTAACAATACAGTACCTGTCTCTGAATCACCCAGGATGGCAATAAAATCTCCCTCCGGAATCTGTAGATTGGCACCCCGCAAGAGCCACACTGCTTCTTTTGCTGCACAATCTTCTTTATACCAAATCTCTTTAGCTTCCAGCACAATATTTTTTAACATCATGGCACCTTCTTTTCTAAAGATTATCTTTAGTCACTTTAATTATAGGAAGGTGCTCTGAACAAAAACAAAACAGCCCCGGGAAAATATGAGGCCGCAATCCCTTGATTTACAAGGGATGCGGCCTTAATTTAGCATTTCTAGCTGCAAAGCTACTGTTTTACAGAGAAAAAACATACTGACTTTGATCTTTCCCATTCATTGATACTTCTTCACATCTAACTTGAAAGACTCGCTCTATTTCTCTACTATTATAAACAGCCTTGGGGGTACCATCTATAATTACTTCTCCCCTATCTATAAGGCAGATTTTATCACAATAAGTCAGCGCACTATTAAGGTCGTGAATTACCATAATTACTGCCTTTCCCATGTTTTTTAACTCTTTAATAATCGCCAAAATTTCAAGCTGATGATTTATATCTAAATAAGTTGTTGGCTCATCTAAAAAAATATAATTTGTATCCTGGGCTAAAACCATGGCAAGATAAACTTTTTGCCGTTCTCCACCTGAGAGTTCCCTGACGTTTTTGTTCCTGTATTTTACTATCCCTAGCTTGGCCAAAGCATTTTCCACAATTACTTTATCTTCAGCTTGAGGTATCCTCGGAAATCCTAAATAAGGAAATCTACCATGCATGACCAGATTATAAACAGCTATATTGGGGGTACTCCTTATTTGCGGCAGAAAAGAGATCTCTTTTGCCAGCCTTTTATGGGAAATATCATAGATACTTTCTCCATTTAACGATATATTCCCGGAAATTGGCTCTAACAATTTGGCTGCTGTTTTTAGTAAAGTTGTCTTGCCACAGCCATTTTTGCCAATTATACCGGTTATGCTTCCTTTGGCAAAAGAGATATTGATATTTTTAATTACTTCAATCCCTTTATAGCCGGCAGTTATATCTTGTAATTTAATCATCTATAAGCCTCCTTCTTTGTTTAAGCAGCAGATAAATAAAAAAGGGGCCTCCTAAAAAGGACATGATGATGCCAACAGGAACTTCGTAGGGAGCAAACATGGTACGAGCCAAGATATCACAAAATAAAGCAAAGGAGCTGCCCAGCAAAGCAGTAACGGGTACCAGCAGCCTGTTGTCATATCCGATAATAAATCTGGCTGCATGGGGGACAATGAGTCCTATAAAACCCAGCAGCCCTGCAAAGCTGATTGCACTGCCTGCTAATAATGATGATAGGACAATAAAGATAAAACGATATCTGGCCACATTTAAGCCGAGAGATTTTGCTGTCTCATCCCCTAAAGAGAGAACATTCATATCGTAGCTAAGGATAAATACCACTATGAATGAGATAAAGATGAGTATTCCGGGCAGCTTTATGCCATCCATGGTCACACCGGAGAGGCCGCCAATTAAAAAACCTGTCCTGCTGAGGGCCGTATCGGGCCAAATAGTAAGAATTGTGTCAGTAAAAGCGCCAATAAAACTTGACACTGCAGCACCGGACAATACTATTGTGATCCTTGATGCTCCTGTTTTTTTGGCTATAAAATACACTAACAAGGTGGCGGTAAGCGCCCCAACAAAAGCTGCCAGAGGCATTAAAGTAAGATAGGCAGGAAATAGCGCTGTCATCAAAGCAGTAAATAAGCCGGCTCCGGAGGTAACACCTATAATACTGGGACCTGCCAAAGCATTATTTAGTACTGTTTGCAGCATTAATCCCGATAATGAGAGCGCACAGCCGGCAAAAATTGCTGCCAGGGTCCTTGGTATCCTGACATAATTTATAATTTGAAATTCCTTTGTAAATTCATCTCCTCTAAATAAAACGGAAAATGTTTTAGATAATGCTATCTTTGATGACCCAATGCTTATACTTAATGCTATAAAAAATAATAAGCAAAAAGCCAGTAAAGCTATAACAAAAATGTTATAGCTTTTTGTATGCTTAATGAAAAATTTCCGGATAGATAATTTCTGCGAGATACTTATAGCTTTCACCCCATTTTGCATTTGGCTTGAAGTGGAATAATTCCTTAGGCAGGATAATATATCTATCATTTTTTACAGCAGTTAAATTGCTCCAAGCCGGGTTTTTTTCTATACCGTTTTTTAAAGCTTCAAGTGCTTTTTCCGTACTACCCATAGTGGTAACAAAGATATAATCCGGGTCTTCTTCGATTATCTCCTCGATGCTCAACTCCTCCAGCAAAGATGGATGTTTATTAGCAATATTTATAGTTCCTAAATCCTCTAAGATCTTACAAGTTAAATTGTCATCTTTTTTAGCTTTGGCGCCACTGGAAAAAGCCCGTACAAATAACACTGTAGGCTTAGCTGAAACATTATTTTTTATTTTTAGCAATGTATTCTCTATACCTTCTTTAATTTTAAGTCCATGCTCCTCGTATAAATCCTTGTTTCCGGTAATATCAGTACAGATGTCCAGCATCTTTAAATAATCCTCAAAATACTCTACTTTAAAAAAGGCATGTGCTATCTTAGCATCTTCCAATATAGTCATAATTTTTTGCTGGTTTTCTATATCAGGTGACAGCAAGACAAAATCAGGTGAGAGAGATAATATTGCCTCGATATTTGGATCCTTTACAGTACCTACAAGACTAATTTCATCGGATATCTCTAGACGCTCTTCCTTAATTACATCATCTGTTACCCCTATCACTTCTCCCCCTGCCAATATCCATATTTCTGCATAAGATCCTACTAATGAAACAACCCTTTCCGGTTTCTCCTCTAAGACAACTGTATTGCCAAGTGAATCTGTAAAGCTATAATATGCATCCTTGCTTTTACTATCGGCAAGGGTATTTCCCTTGCTGCATCCGGTTACTACCAGTAATAGCAATGCCAATAACAGTAGAAATCTTTTTTTCAATTTCAGCACTCCTATTGTGATTTATGCTGTAGGTTATTTGTTAATTTTTCCTATATTTATCGTAACACCTTATAAGTTCTTTTTAAAATACAATAACACAATCACAGTTATAGGTTTTACCTATATAAACAAGAAAGACGCTTCATGCTTTTCAATGATGCGTCTTCTTGTTCTTTAGGGGTTAAGCCTTTATTTTACCAGCCTGCTTGCTGAATCAGTTTTGATCAGGGATGAGATGTTTTTATAATTCTTTACTACTTCGATTAAGCTTTTCATTCCTTTCGTTAAAACTTTGTCTTTGTGATGTACTATACTAAAATATCTATCCCAAGCTCCGTCTGCACATTCAATAATATGAATCTGCGAATTTTTCACTTCTGCCTCTACTAAACAAATAGAAATTACTGCTAAATAGTTATTATTTATTACTTCTTTTTTTATAGCTTCCGGACTATTACCTTCAAATGCTATTTTTATCTCTATGCCGTTATCATGCATGTATCTTTCAAAAAGTTCCCTTGTTCCACTGCCCTTTTCT
>JAAZJT010000009.1 GCA_012800215.1 Bacillota bacterium
AAAGAAGTGAAGTCGTTGTCCCGGCAGTTAACAGCGCTCCCGAAGAAGCAAGGCCACAATGCCGCTCACGCCTGCTGGAAGGACTGCAGAAGTTGTTTTGCAAGTTAAAAACATTTTGGCAAATCGCCCGCTATGAAGTAAAAATATTGTGTGATTGAAATGTGTACATCCTTCCCTTATAATTAAAGTGTATTAAATCGGGCGTAATAGCCTGGAGTTGGGGAGGAAGCATGGTTGTTAAGATAATAATGCAATTAGTAGGAGGATTGGGACTTTTTCTTTTTGGGATGCAGCTTATGGCTTCCGGAATGCAAAAGGCCGCCGGGGACCGAATGCGGCGGATTCTGGAGCTATTGACAAATAAACCTATTATAGCTGTGTTTACAGGAATTATTGCTACAGTATTAGTGCAAAGCAGCAGTACCGTTACAGTGATGGTAGTAGGATTTGTCAATGCAGGCTTAATGTCACTTTATCAGGCTGCAGGGATTATTTATGGTGCCAACATTGGTACCACCATTACCGGGCAAATGATTGCCTTTGATATTAATGCTTTAATTTATCCTGCCATTGGACTTGGAGCAATTCTGAACTTTTTTGGTCAGCGCCGTACTTATAAATATATTGGCCAGGCAGCACTGGGAATAGGTGTTATTTTTTTGGGTATGAATACCATGTCCGATGCCATGAGACCGGCACGGGAGCTGCCTTTTTTTCTTAATATGATTGCAACTTTTGGTACTAAGCCCCTTTTGGGCGTACTCATCGGGGCAGGGTTTACCGGTCTGATTCAGGCCAGTGGTGCTACCCTGGCATTAGTAATTGCCATGACTACGCAGGGGATTATTACTCTGCCGGCAGCCATTGCTGTTTTAATTGGCTCCAATATAGGTACATGTGTTACAGCAATGATTGCCAGTATTGGTACTTCGGTGCCGGCACGCCGCACAGCGGTGGCCCATCTATTGTTTAATGTGACCGGTGCACTGCTTGTGCTTATCTGTTTTAAACCCTTTGTAGCTTTAATTGCGGCTACTGCTTCCGGTATCACCAGGCAGACTGCCAATGCCCACACTTTGTTTAATGTCATTAATACTTTATTATTTTTACCATTTACCAGGCAGTTTGTAGCACTGGTAACCCGTCTGGTGCCGGGTGACGATGTGATTGTGGAGGCAGGTTCCAAATATTTGGATAAGCGGATGCTTTTAACTCCCGATGTAGCGCTTGGCGGTGTGAGAAATGAGCTGCTGCGCATGGCTGCACTGGCACGGGAGATGGTGCAAGAAGCAGTGCAGGTGTTTTTACAGGACGATAAGAAATTAATCCAACAGGTTTTGCAAAAAGAGGATTTAGTGGACAGCTTGGAAAAAGAGATTACGCTTTATTTAGCTGAACTGACACAGCACTCTTTAACCAAAGCACAGTCTAAAGAAGTATCTGCTTTAATGCACGCTGTTAATGACTTAGAAAGAATTGCCGACCATGCGGAAAATATTACACGCCTCTCTGAGGAGAAAGTGGAAAGCCGCCTGCCCATATCGGAACAGGCGCAAACAGAATTACAGAACATGTATGCAAAAGTGGATGAAATGCTTGCTCATTCTTTACTGGCCTTTGAAAAACAGGACTTTTTACTGGCGGGACAGGTAGTAGACCAGGATGATGAAATCGATAACCTGGAAAGGGTATTGCGTAAATCTCACATTAGCCGCATAAACGAAAAAATTTGTTTTCCACCCAGCGGTATTCTTTTCCTGGATGTGATTAGTAATTTAGAGCGGATTGCTGACCATACCACTAATTTTGCCCAGCTTGTTCTAGGTGAATATTAAAAATATAAGAAAAGAAACGGTAAGCGACTAAGAACTTACCGTTTTTCTTCTTGCTGCAGATAGGCTGCCAGGGCTGCCTGATAAACTGTTTTTAGCGGCAGTTTCTGCGCGCGTGCCAGTTTGACGCAGTCCTCATATTCAGGTGCCGCGTTGATGGTGCCATCTTTCCCTACGGCAACTTTGATTCCAATGGTGCCATATTTAGTCTGGACAGAAGTATGCCGGCGGGAAAGCATTATTTTGTCACTGATACTGCGCCTGATGCCCAGGGTTGTTGTTTCGCGAAAAATTATGTCAATTACCTGTAGTTCTTTTGCCGGCGCCACCAGTACTGTGAGTTTTGTACCGGGGCGGTTTTTTTTCATATATACCGGGGTAAGTATCACATCTACTGCCCCGGCTGAGAGCAGCTGCTCACTAAGATAACCATAAAACTCAGGGTTCATATCATCAATGGTGCTTTCCAGGACGTTAATGCTGCCTTGAATGTAGGAGGAGCTGCTTTCGGTTTCACCCACTATGACGCGCAGTACATTGGCTATAGGTAAGTCTTTTGTACCGGCGCCATAGCCAATATTTTGCACAGTATAAGATGGTGGTGGGGAAAAATCAGCCACCGTGGCTAAAATGGCGGCACCGGTAGGTGTTAACAGTTCCCCTTCTATACCACGATTATAAATGGGGATACCTTTTAATAATTCTAAGGTGGCCGGTGCCGGAACCGGCAGTTCACCATGTGCACAGCGGACTGTGCCGCAACCAGTATGTAAAGCGGAGGCATAAATATGATCTGCTTTAAGTTCTGCGAGCGCTGCTGCTGCTCCCACGATATCAACAATGGAGTCAACGGCACCCACTTCATGAAAATGGACTAATTCCAGCGGCTGCCCGTGTATCTTGGCTTCTGCTTCAGCTAAACGTGCAAACACGGCTAAAGAGAGCTGCTTTACCGGTGGACTGAGGGGGCTCGCTGCAAGCATTTCTTTAATCTCGGCATAATGGCGGTGCGGCTGCTGATCTTCCTGAACTATAACTTTTAGGCTGGTAGCAGCAATACCGTTTTTTGCTACTTGCGCTGTTTGCAGGTCATAGCCGGAAAGTGGCAGTTTAGCCAATTCTGCTTTAATGGCTGACAAGGAAGCACCCGCCGCCACCAGCGCCCCTAAAATCATATCGCCGCTTGCTCCGCTGAAACAATCAAAATATAGAATTTTCACCTTTACACCTCCAAAGCTTTAGTTTTGCACACGATTAATTAAAGCGGCAGTATAACCTGCGCCGAAACCATTATCAATATTAACCACGGCGACACCGGTGGCGCAGCTGTTAAGCATGGTTAATAGAGGAGCAATGCCGTTAAAATTGGCACCATAACCTACAGAAGTAGGAACAGCAATGATCGGCTTGTCCACCAGCCCTCCCACCACGCTGGCCAGTGCTCCCTCCATGCCGGCTACCACCACAATAACTTTGGCTGCCGTTAATTTATCAACGCTGGCAAAAAGGCGGTGGATACCGGAAACACCCACATCATACAGGCGTTCCACCTGACTGCCCATTAGCGTCGCTGTAAGTGCCGCTTCTTCAGCCACCGGTAAATCTGCAGTGCCGGCAGCCACAATTAAGACCATGCCCGTTTCCCTTTCCGGCTGCTGCCGGTTTACCACTACTGCTTTAGGCAGCTGATGGTACTCGGCATCTGGAAAAACATTTTTTAACGCTACATAGACATGAGGTTCTGCCCGCGTGGCCAAAACATTATTGGTTGTCTCAGCCATTCTTTCAGCTATTTTTACTATTTGTTCAGTTGTTTTTCCCGGGCAGAAAATAACTTCCGGGAAACCTTGGCGCAAAGCACGATGATGATCAACTTTGGCAAAGCCTAAATCTTCAAACTCTAAGTGGCGCAAGCGCTCCAGCGCCTCATCAACTGTCAGGTCTCCATTTTGCACATTAGTAAGGAGTGAGCGTAAATATTTTTTGTCCATAAGTTCCTCCTTAAATAATATTCTAGTGTCTAATTTATCATATTTTGCTGCCAATAGTAATGGGATGCAGTGAGAAAGTGTATTTTGGGCACAATATTTTTAAAGGAATTATTATCTTTTTTGTCGAACTAATAACTTTTATTGTCAACTTTTTACTGAGGAAAAGAAATGGTTAAAACAAGTGCTAAAGGGACAAAAATATTTACTGCTCTAAGCAGCGATGCACCTGAAATAAACGCTGCTGCACAGTTAATCCGGGCAGGGGAACTAGTGGCTTTTCCCACGGAAACAGTATATGGTCTCGGTGCCCATGCGCTGCAGGCAGATGCTGTTGCTAAAATTTTTGCTGCTAAGGGGCGCCCGGCTGATAACCCCCTGATTGTACATATTTATGATTTATCGCAGCTGCAATCTTTGGCAGCAGATATACCGGCAGAAGCCATGCTCTTAGCTCAGCATTTTTGGCCGGGGCCGCTGACATTAATTTTCAGCAAAAAGCCCGGCGTGCCTGATATTACCACAGGCGGTTTGGAGACTGTGGCAGTGCGCTTGCCTGCCCATTCCATTGCGCTGGCTCTACTGCGGCAGGCGGGCGTGCCGGTGGCAGCACCCAGTGCCAACCTCTCAGGCAGGCCCAGCCCGACTACAGCTGCTCATGTGCTGGCCGATCTGGACGGGCGTATTTCTGCCATTTTGGATGGCGGTCCTTGTACTGTGGGAGTTGAATCGACAGTGCTAGATATTCGCTTTGGTGAGCCAAAGCTGCTGCGCCCCGGCGGAGTAACGCCTGAGCAAATCAGTGCGGTGCTCAAGCGCCCCTGTCATCTTGTGCACTGGCAGCCGGAAAATAGTGATGCACCGCCTTCTCCCGGTTTAAAATATATACATTATGCACCAAGGGCTCCTTTGTATCTACTAACGGGAGTACCGGAAAAACAACTGGAAAAGCTGCAGCAGCTGCAGCAAACTTTCCAGGCGGAAGGTAAGCGTGTGGGCTTGCTTATCTCCAGGGAAAGTGCCGCAAAGATTGCCGGTGAAGAAGTTATTATTCTGGGCAGTCGTAATCATCCGGCCCAGTTGGCAGCCCGACTTTTTGCCGCACTGCGCAGTTTTGATGCCAAACAAGTTGATGTTATTATTGCAGAAGGTTATAGTAAAACAGGCGTGGGTCTGGCAGTAATGAATCGTCTGCAAAAAGCTGCCGGCTCACGGGTTATTAATGTGGGAGGAGATGAGTAATGCCTAAAAAAGAGAAATTATTGCTTCTTGTTTGCACAGGCAATACCTGCCGCAGCCCGCTTGCTCAGGCATTGGCTGCTCACCTGCTGCAGGTTGAGGGCTTAAGTGGCTGGACAGTTGCTTCGGCAGGGCTGGCAGCTCTTAATGGTATGTCAGCCACCCGTCAAGCTATCACGGCAGCTCAAGAACTGGGGCTGGATTTATCTGCACATCAATCCAGAAGTTTAACGGAGGAATTGGCAGCAGAAGCGGAATTAGTTTTAGTCATGACACAGGCCCACAAAGATTTATTGGTAAAAGAAATGCCACAGTACGCAGCCAAAGTGTACACGCTAAAAGAATTTGTGGGACAAGCGGGAGATGTTGCCGATCCCTTTGGCGGCAGTGTGGCGGTGTATATGGAAACGGCACAGGAACTGCAAGGCTTGCTGCAGCTTGTCATAAATAAATTGGCAGCTTTAGACGATCAAGAATGAGTTAAAGGGGGAAAAAAATGAAAATAGCAATTGCCAGTGATCACGGCGGAATCAATTTAAAGCGCCACATTATTGCATATTTACAGGAACAAAAATATCATTATCATGATTTTGGCACTTTTTCTGATGAATCGGTTGACTACCCTGATTTTGCGCAGCTGGTGGCAGAAGCCGTGGTAAAGGGAGATTATGATGTGGGCATAATCTGCTGTGGTACAGGCATTGGCGTGAGCATTGCTGCCAATAAAGTACCCGGCATACGTGCCGCTCTCTGTCATGATACTTTTTCTGCCCGTATGAGTCGTGAGCATAATGATGCCAATGTACTGACATTAGGTGAGCGGGTAGTGGGGCCGGGATTAGCTTTGGATATTGTGGCTGCTTTTTTGGGGGCACAACATGCCGGCGGCCGCCATGCAAGGCGAGTGGCTAAAATAAAAGCAGTTGAACAAAAATATAGTAACCAGGTAAACGGATGAGGAGGAACAGATGACAAAGCTGCATATATTTGATCCGGAAATT
>JAAZJT010000187.1 GCA_012800215.1 Bacillota bacterium
ACCGACTATTAAATCGGCAATAGAAATTTATATTGTTAATGAGATAAATTATCTCTTATATTTTTTACTTAAAGGTGGTACACAATTTGATTAGCAGGGTGGTACACTTTCTTGTTGACAAAAGCAACTTATTTATTGCGAAAAATATTTACCTTTCAGAGCTGTATTTATGTCGAAAATGGATATTTTTACGAAGCCAATTAACCCTTTTACGGTAGATTAATTGTTTTAGTTAATAATTATGGTAAATTGAATTGTAAGCTATTAACAACTGTGAAGGAGGAAATTGCATGTCAAAAGATGAAAAAAAAGATAATTTTAAAACTCCATTATTTGGAGTAATTAGAAAGAATATAGGTATTTCCAATACAGGTAATACAAAAGTTAATAACCAATCCCCAAATAAATCAATTAACTACAGCAAAAGAGAAGATAAAATGTCAAATTTCAAAACTGCATTACATGAAATAATGGGAAGGAATCTATCTGCTTCCAATACAGATAATACAAAAGTTTATAAAGAATTGCCAGATAAGCCGATTGATTCTATTGAATCAATCAAAAATCAAACGGACTCTGATTTAAATGTTAATAACGCTGGTTTTTCTATAATATCCGAAGACACAATAGTTGAAGGTTCAATTAAATCAAAAAGTGATTTAATTGTAAAAGGAAAAGTATTAGGGGATATTGAAAATGAAAAAAATATAATTATATATGGTCATGTAGAAGGAAATGTTATATCAAGCAATAATGTTACATTAGAAGGACTTATTATTGGTAATCTAAAAAGCAGCGGATTATTAAAATTAGCAAAAGAATCTAAAGTTATTGGAGATGTAGACTGCTTGTCCCTTGAAACCAATGGAATAATTGCCGGTAATATAAATGTAAAAGAATCAGTTAATATTGGTCCATATTCTGAGATAGAAGGAAATATTACTGCTATGACATTAACTATAAAAGAAGGTGCCAAAATAAAAGGTTCATTTGATATTGCTTCAAATTTAGAATAACTGTGGAGGATGTTTTATGCATTACTTTGGAAGTGTAAAGTTTTATAAGCATCTTATCTTTTCTGTAATATTTCTATTTTTAATTATTCCATATATAATATCTTTATATTTTGTTATACAAAATGCTAGATTAAAAGACAAGTTGGTTTATTTCCAAGATAACAAAATAGATTATATAAATTCCTATATAGAATCTAAGAATATTAACAATTTCATTAAAAATAAAGTTGAAGATATTTTAGTTTCTGAAACAATACCTGAAAGCGTATTAAATGAAAACCTACTTACTAATAATACCTCATTTAGTTATCAAAATAAATATAATGAATTATATGTAGAAAGAGATGAATTTGTTTTATTAAATGATAACGATAAGGTTGCCTATTTGACCTTCGATGACGGTCCATCCGATGTTACATGGGATGTTTTAAATACGTTAGAGGATTATGGCATATATGCTGCATTTTTTGTAACATATAAGGACGATGCTGAAAGTTTAGAAATATATAAAGAAATAGTAAACAGAGGACATACATTAGCAATTCACTCATCAAGCCATAATTATAAAGAAATTTATAATTCAGTTGACGATTTCTTAGAAGATTTTAATAAATTATTTGTGCACATATATAATATAACCGGAATTAAACCTAAAATTTTTAGATTCCCAGGCGGAAGCATAAATCCATATAATTATAATATATATATACAACTACATGCAGAAATGCTACGACGTGGTTTCATATTCTATGATTGGAATGTCAGTTCCGGTGATGCAGATTACAGCGTGACTAAGGATAGTATCATTAAATCAGTAACTGAGAGTTTAGAAGGTAAAAATAAAGCTATAGTATTAATGCATGACAGCGCAAAAAAGAAAACTACTGCAGCTACCTTATCGGAAGTAATTGAATTAATAAAAAACAAAGGTTATAGATTTGAAAAGCTTGATAATACTGTATATCCGATTACATTTAGTTATACAAACTAATAAAACTTTGTCAAAGTATAGCGTACAAGTAAAAAGTTTCTTACGAAATCAAGTACGTTATTATGTCAGACATTGTCATAAGCTCCAAAATCACTTCTTTTAAGGAGATGTGATTTTTTTGGCTGCAGGTGCTAATAATTATTATATTCAATTTTAGTAACTTCAAAATTAAACCAGTTAAAGTCTCCTGTATCTAATTTCCAAGTAACATTCCCTTTGGTAGGAATCCTTACTCCCTCAAATTCCTTATAATTTCGTACAGGAATTGACCATGTCTCCAACCTGATTTCCCCATTAAATTCACCGTATCTTTCAGCCTCAAAATTAACAACCTGACCTTTATCATTAAATGTAAATATTCCTGAAGCCGTTATCCCGCCATAGATCATAGTCACTTTGGCATTATATTGATCCATCTCTTCCCAAGTTAAGTATTCATTTAAAGCTGCAGTAGGGAACCACATTGTCTCAGCCAAATATCTTAATAAGGTACCTTGGTCGATTTCTTTTCCCTTGGAGTCTGCAACTGTAAATAATGAAAGAATTTTGATCAGCATATTTCCTTTTCCATTCTCGCTGAGGGTACCTTTTCATTTTTTAATTTTAATTTTAATTTCATCATTGACATTAATATCTTGTTTGCTGTACTAAGCTTTGAAAAATCAAATCCTCCACGAAAATAGAAAGTGTAGATCTTTTTTCTCTGTTCTTCACTAAAATTGCTCTCCCATACTTTTTGTAAATCTTCATCCCGCGGAGGTGTTGCTCCGGTTGCAAAAACAATCAGGGTTTTTTCCTTCAATGCTTCAAAATTATTTTTTATTAAATTAATTCCGTTAATACCTACAGCAT
>JAAZJT010000060.1 GCA_012800215.1 Bacillota bacterium
AAGGAAAAGATGCCAATGGTGATGCAAAAGTGGAATGGCCTCTGCCTTACCATGAACTTGATCCTGCTAAAGCTGAAGAAATCGCTTATAACTCCTATAAGGCAGGTAATGGGTGAGGGCAAGCTGTAGCCGAAGGTCTTTTCGGCTTAATGGCACAAGAGCACGGAGCACCCTATAGTTACATACCGCCCCAAATGTATAACAATGCTAAAGGTGGTATTGTGGGATGGGGAACCACCTGTGGTACCTTGATAAGTGCTATTGGCTTTATTGGTCTTTTTGTTCCACTTGAGGAGCAAGGTCCCATAGTAAATGAATTAATGGCCTGGTACCAACAAGCGTCTTTCCCATACTATAAGCCATCAGATTTGGAATTTAAGCAAACTGTGGCCAATTCTACTCTTTGTCACGTTTCAGTTACTACATTTTTAAATGAAAACAACGTTAAAGTAAATTCAGACGAAAAAATTGAACGCTGTGGTGGCGTTAGTGCCGACGTAGCAAAATATACTATCGAGTTACTAAATGCCCACTTTAGTAATAAATTCAAAGCTGTTCATTCGCCACAAGGCACTGATGATTGCGTCTCTTGCCATAGCACAGATATACAGGGCAAAGATAACTGCGTAACTTGCCATGGTGAAAAAGACGATATCCACGACTTCTAAAGAATTAAACAGATCCACCGGCTTCGGCTGGTGGATCTGTTATTGACTAAAAATCCGACAAATGTTATAATACTAATGCAGATGTAAAAGGAGAACGATCGGCCCTATTTGTCTTCGGCAAATAGGGTTATTTATCAGATGAGGTTTAACTATGGCTGAAAAGGTTTTTGCCAAAAACAGAAAAGCTTATCATGACTATCATCTTGAGGAAACTTATGAAGCAGGTATGGTTTTAACGGGAACTGAGGTTAAATCCATCCGTGCAGGTCGTATTAATCTCAAAGATAGTTATGCCCGCATTGACAACAATGAGCTTTGGGTGCATAATATGCACATTAGCCCTTATGAGCAGGGTAATCGTTTCAACCATGATCCGTTACGCAAACGCAAACTCCTGATGCATCGGCGTGAAATTAATCGTTTAATAGGTTTAACGCGTGAAAAAGGGTACACATTAGTACCAACCAAAGTATATACTAATAAGGGTTATATTAAAGTAGAAATAGCTTTAGCGCGTGGTAAAAAACTTTATGATAAGCGAGCTTCTCTTAAGGAGAAAGAAGCCAAACGTGAAATGGAAAGAGCCTTTAAGGAAAAACAGCAGTATTAAACTTGGGGGCGTTTTGGATTCGACGGGGGTATGATGGGTGAGAGTAGCGAGTCCGGGCCCATGACCCGGTCAACAACGTGGAACGGCAAATAACTGCCAACGATAATTACGCATTAGCTGCTTAATTAAAGCAGCTCGTCCGCTTACCGCGAGCCTGTAGTGGTAATTCCGGGCGTCGACTAATCAGGCTACCGACCTCACGGTCTGCACTGCCAAAGAGGAAGGGAATAACAACTGTGCTAGCGTAAACGGATCCCGTCTCAAGGAGCCGTCTGCGCGAATCTAAAGTTGAGACTACACTCGAAGAAGCTCTTGCTGGTCTGCTTTCGGACAGGGGTTCGACTCCCCTCGCCTCCACCAAATATGGTGGTAATACTCGGTCATTTATGGCCGGGTTTTTTGTTTTTAATAATAGAAGCGTTGACTAGGGATTCGATTAACAGCTGACGCCCAATGTCATTGCGGAGCGCAAAAAGCAGTTAAATATAAAGGCGGAACTGTCTTATTAACAGCTCCGCGCATGTTTTATTCTTCTTCCCCAGTTGGATCCTCGATTAAGGAAGCCACTCTGAAGCGATGCCTGTGTCCATCATCTACAGTAGTAAAAGCTACTGCGTAATGAACGTGTCTGTCACCTACAGGTATAGCGCCAGATGATTGCCCTCGGAATTCGTGATAATGTCCTTCGTAGAAGTCAGTACGAAATGCTACT
>JAAZJT010000061.1 GCA_012800215.1 Bacillota bacterium
ATAGTGCATTTTAGGTAGAGAAACTACATATAGGGTGAAAATAATGCAAACAAAACGTAAACCATGGAAAACAATACTTCTTCTTTGCCTCGCTTTTCTTGTATTTTGGTTTTCCTCAGTTTGGGTGCGCATCTATGAACGTTCGCCCGTGCCTAACGGCAGGGAACCTATAGGGGATATTACTAATATACTGCTCTTAGGCGTGGACCAGCGAGCAGATGAACCCAGTCGAGCTGATACCATTATTATTATGAGTATTAACCACATTACGGAAGAAATGGCACTTGTTTCTATCCCCCGTGATTCCCGTGTGCCCATCCCCGGCCATGGCCTGGATAAAATAAACCACGCCATGCAGTTTGGCGGCATAGCTTTAATGAAAACAACAATTGAACAGCTGCTGGGGGTACCTATCCACCACTATCTTTATACAAACCTCATTGGTTTTGAGGAAATGATCAATGCCATTGGCGGTATTGACCTGGTGGCAGAGCGGGAGATTATCGGGTTGGATGGACGGCCTATTGTACAGGCAGGTCCCCAGCATTTAAACGGCCAACAAGCCCTCACTTATGCCCGTTTCCGCTCTGATGCGGAAGGTGATTTCGGGCGCATGCGTCGCCAGCAGCAGGTAATTAAGGCTATTATTAAGCGCATACGCCAAATGGAAAGTATACCTAGATTTCCCCTCCTGCTGGAGCAGCTGGGCCGTCATTTACGTACAGACATGTCCATTGCCGCCCTTTTGGATTTTGCCCGCACAGGGATGGAATTGGACTTTAGCAAAATACCTGCTGTGCAGCTGCAGGGCACAGTAAGTACCATCGACGGCATCTCATATGTTTTACTTGACCAGGCTTTTTTACTGGAAACTGTACAGCGCTATCTGCGCTGGGAAAGGGAAACTTTCAGCCGCTACCGCAGTGCCTGGCTGCATATTCAGTAAAGCAGCTATACCGATATTGAAGAAAGAAGGTACATAATGCATCTGGTGACAGGTAATATCCATATTCACAGTTCCTATTCCGATGGCGCAGCCACTATTCCTGACATTGCTGCCGCCGCAGCCAAAGTTGGCCTTGACTATATTATTGTAACTGATCATCAGACGCTTGCCGGCCTACCCGAAGAAGGTTATCATCATGGAGTGCTGGTACTGGTGGGCACTGAAATCAACCGTACAAAACATCATTATTTGGCATTGGGCATAAGCCGGGAAATTGCTGATAATGATCAAAAGCCGCAGACGATAATTGATGCAGTCAATCAACAGGGGGGCTTAGGTTTTATTGCTCACCCTTTTGAAAAAGGCTCGCCTTTTGTTCTAGATGGTATAACTTATCCGTGGCACGATTGGAATGCACAGGGTTTTGCGGGGATAGAAGTTTGGAATTGGTGCTCTCAATGGCGTGATGGTATCCAAAAAATGCTCAAAGGCCTTTTTTATGCTTACTTTAAGCCGGAAGGTCCCATTTCCGGCCCCTGTCCCCAGGCTCTGGAGCGTTTTGATCAAATCACACAAAAGCAAAAAATTACCGCCATCGCCGGCTCTGATGCCCACAATTGGCGTTTTCGCTACGGTCCCTTTCAGCGCTGCATTTTCCCCTATGAATACCTTTTCCGTACAGCAAATAATAGCTTACTGTTGGAAGAACCTTTAAGCCAGGACGCTCAAGCAGCCAAAAAACAAATACTTACAGCTTTGCGTACCGGTCGTGCCTATATTATTAATCACCTTGTGGGCAAGGGAGAAAGCTTTTCGTTTTTCATTGCCAACGAATCCGGCGTTTTTAATCTAGGTGATACTGCCACCTTAACCGCTAATACAACTTTATCTGTCCGCTGCCCCTTTGCTTCTCCCAGGCATTTATCTATTACCATCCTGAGAAACGGCACTCTCTGGCGACAGGAGCAAAGCAACCGGTGTGCTTACCAAATAAAGGAAAAGGGAACTTACCGCGTAGAAATCCGTCAAAAAAAGAAGCCATGGATATTTACTAACCCCATTTATGTAGTATAATTTTTATAAACCGACAGCAATGCCTTTTTTCTTTACTATGTATATTTGCAAAATTTTGTTTTTAACAACTTTTTAAATTCCTTAATAAATAAAGGTTTTGAGTATGCCCTGTCGAAAATAAATGTAATAATTTAAAGGGTTCTGCGGAGGTCTCAGATGGACATGCATGATAATAGTAACCTTGAAACAGTAAAACCAACAGCAAAAAATTTTTTGCAAAAGGCAGTTGCTGCCTTTAAAAAATGGAAAAAACCTTATAAGTTTTTAGCCATTATGCTAATTTTTCTGATACCTCTGAGTGGATATGCAGCCTGGTATTATTACCGCATCACCAGGCCCGCCGAGCTTTTTGAGCCGCCTATTAATAAAGACCCGGTAGAAGAAACGAAACCACCGGAAGTTGACTGGGATGTAAATAAATATTTTAGCAGAAATATCGTCAATATTGTACTGCTTGGTTTTGACGGCAGTGCAGACCGTGACGCAATCTATTCGATATACCGTACCGATACCATTAAAGTTGTTTCCCTTAATTTTGATGAAGACACCATTCACATTATCGATATCCCACGGGATACATATACCCGTATTGCCAATACTTCCGACTACAATAAGATTAATTCTTCATATTATTTTGGTTATAAGTACAGCGGCCGTGAAGATAAACACGCTGCCGGTATTGACTATACCTTAAAAAGTGTTAGCAATATTTTAGGGGGTATCCCTTTACACTACTATGCCTCTGTTGATATGGATGGCGTGGTAAAAATGGTTGATTCTATTGGAGGAGTAAAGTTTGATGTGCCTTTTGATGTTTATGATACAAAAGGCAAGCTTAGAATTGAAAAGGGCGAACAAATCCTTAAAGGAAAAGATTATCTCTGGTATTTACGTACCCGTGCCGTAGGCGGTGATATTGGCCGCGTCAATCGGCAAACGGAATTGTTACTTGCCACTTTAGACCATTTCCGGGCTGAAGGGCTAGTCAAGAACATTCCCACTTTATATACCACTTATCAGAAGTATATAGATACTAATTTAACCAATCAGCAAATAATTTCTTTAGCACTGTATGTTGGTAAATTGGGCAGAAGTGCAGTTCAGCAACATACGCTTAAGGGACCTGGTCAATCTCGGGACGGTATTTATTATATGGTACTGGATCGTAATCTTGTCTCCCAGGTTATGCACGATGTTTTTGGTATTGACTACATGCCGCCAGCGCAAAGCAAACTTACTGACACTATTCCCAGTGCACCAAAATCCTTTGCTGCCAGCATTATTGAACAGGACGGGAAGAAAGTTATCAGCCTCACATGGCAGCAAGGTGACAGTCATAATAGAGAATATAACTTGTATCGTAGCGTTAATAGCGGAGAAGAAATTTGCATAGCCCAAAAAATCACAGAAAAAGGCTTTATCGATAATGATATTAAAACAGGCAACAGCTACCGCTATCGCTTAGAAGCCGTAAATTACCGTGAGGTTTCAGATTCTGTTACTATTGACATAACAATTGAGGCTTCGCAGCTTCCTCCGGCAGATCCGCCACCGGTAGAACCTGAGAACCCGGAACAGCCTCAAAAACCTGAAGAACCACAAAATCCTAAGAATCCCGAGGAGCCACCTGAGTCGCAAACTCCACCAAAAACAGATAGCAAAGATAATGGGCTAGGAACGGGTACAGCAGAGCCGAAAAAGTAAAGAGCTGATGAGCTCGGGGGTATTTTGGAAAGCTTCCCAAAGTTGCTGGTCTCAATCGTGAAGGTAGTTGATAAATGTTATGCTAAAAAACTTTTTATTATATATTAAGGAATTTCTAAAATTATTCTATTCGCCTTATCGCAGTCGGCAGAAATCAGCTAAAAAAAGACTGCGGACAAAGTATGCGCAGTATTATTATAAATATCGTGTGGAGGATGATTTGGTATTATATGAATCTTCCTATGGTCGTGGGATGACCTGTAATCCCTATGCTATTTTTAAAGCCTTTATGCATGATGAGATATTCTCTCACTATCGCCATGTTTGGGTGTTAGAAGATCTGAAGGAGCATCAGCCTTTACTTAAGGAATTCCAGCAATTTTCAAATGTTATTTTTGTTGAGCGAGAAACTGACGAATATTTTAAGTACCTGGTTTCTGCCAAATATTTAATTAATAATACTTCCTTTTCCAGTTATTTTGCTAAGAAAAAAGATCAAGTCTATATTAATACCTGGCACAGTATCACTGTAAAAAAATTGGGTTTTGATATGCCTGACGGTAAATTGGCAACAGGTAATATGCTGCGGAATCTTTTGGCTGCTGATTATATAATTTCTGCAAACCAATTTACTACAAAAATATTTAAAACTGCTTTTAAGTTAGATGGGTTGTATGAGGGTAAAATTATAGAAAATGGCTATCCCCGCAATGACTTATTGTTGCAGACGTCACGTGCGGATGTGGTAAAAAAGTTACAGGCAGCAGGCGTGCGTGTAGATGAAAAGAAGAAAATTATTCTCTATGCTCCCACTTGGCGTGGAAACAACTTTTTTCAGCCGGACTATAGTATTGCAGAGTACCTTCAAGTCCTAGAGAGTTTGCAGCAGGGGATACATTCTGCTGATTATCAGGTATTGATTAAGCCCCACCCAGCGGTAGCAAAGCATTTACCAAAGAAATACCAAAAAAACACTGTTTTTATTCCAGCTGCTTTTGATACTAATGAGCTGTTAGCTGCAGTAGATGTGTTAATTTCGGACTACTCCAGTATTTTCTTCGATTTTATGCTTACAAATAGGCCGGTATTGTTTTATATTCCTGACTTGGAAGAATATAAAACAAAGCGCGGGGTCTATTTTAAAATTGACGAATTGCCCGGTCCCGCCAGTGAAAGAATTAGTGATATTATCTATTGGTTAAATCATATTGATGAAGTGCAGACGCAATACAAAGAAATTTATCAAAAAACCAAAGCCTGGGTATATCCATACGATGACGGGCATGCTGCGGCCAAAGTTTTGGATATTGTTTTTAAAGGACAGGAGCACAAGTATAATATAATAAACGGGCTGCGGCAAAACAAAAAGAAACTATTAATTTATGCAAGCAGGCTGAAAACTAATGGAGTTACTTTTTCCCTGTTAAGTCTTTTGAATCATCTTGATTATACAAAATTTGATGTCTCTTTAATAGCTACTAATATCAAAAAAGCAGATGTTAAAGAGAATATAAAAAAAGTGCCTGCCGAGGTGAGAGTATTTGCCCGCAATGGCACCTATAGTGCAACACTTTGGGAGGATATTCGTGCTCATATCGTACGGCGTTACGGTTTGAGATCGTGGTTGCTGAAAAAAATTTTCCCGGCACAGCTTTTTATGCGTGAGTTTCAACGCTGTTTCGGCGATAGCCGCTTTGATTATGTTATTGACTTCTCTGGCTACGGCCCATTCTTTGTTTACTTAATTATGCAAGCGGAAGGGGCGAAGCGCTATATTTGGCAGCATAGTGACTTATGGAGAGATCAGGCGCGCATGGTTGCCGGAAAGGAGAGAACTTATTTCCAACGGCGAACAGGAATACAAGCTGTATTTTCTCTGTACCCCTACTTTGATAAAATCGTTGCTTGCAGCAAAAGTGTGATGGAAATAAACCGCAATAACCTAGCGACACCAAAGACCTACCATAAGTTTACTTATGCAACAAATATGGTAGATTTTAAGCGTGTGCTTTATGGCCTGCAAAAGCAGGCAGACCTTGAAATATATGCTGCACCCTATATGGTTCGTCCTCAGATTAGCGACAATGGAGCAATGGTGCTGGGGTCCTTAATTAAACTACCGGCTTCAGATACTATTAATTTTGTTAATATGGGGCGGCTGTCTCCGGAAAAAAATCAGGAGAATTTAATCAAAGCTTTTGCCAAGTTATATGAAGAACATAAAAATTGTCGTTTATATATAATCGGAGAAGGCGATTTACAGCTAAAACTGGAAGAACTTATCAATAAATTATCATTAACAGAGGCAGTTTTTTTACTTGGCACAATGTCAAATCCTTTTCCTTTTTTACGAAGCTGCCAATGTTTTGTTTTCCCTTCTTATTATGAAGGCTATAGTGTATCGTTACTGGAAGTTCGCCTCGTAGGTCTACCAATCCTTGTCGCGGATTATCCTTCTGTCGGGGATGTGCTGATGGAAAGCGGACAATTGCTTATTAAGCAGGACGTGGATAGTATCTATCAGGGGATGAAAGCCTTTTTAGCAGGAAAGGTACCTGCTAATTATCATTTCGATCCACAAGTTTATAATCAACACTGCTACGAAGAATTTGAACGCCTTTTTGCTTAGTTACAAGCTCGGGTAGTTTCTCAGTTCCTTTTACAAGTTGACATAAAACTATACCCAGCAATATAATAGCGATAAAGAAAGGGGCCACCTTGGGCATAGATGAAAAATAATAAAAGTTTCCAGCAGGTGATTATTAAGGACAATTTTTATCAGGCGTCTAAGCCGGGCAAATATATACGCGAGCAAGAATATAAATCCTTTACTGAAATTTTGCACCGCTATCAGATCCCCTATTGTATGGATAGTGGGGTTTTACTTGGTTTAATGCGTGAGGGTAAACTTCTTCCCTGGGAAAAAGATGTGGATTTGCAAATGTGGGCTGAGGATGCCGGCAAATTTATAGCAATTATTCCCGAATTAAAGCTGTTTGGCTGGAATGTGACGCTTTGGCATTATCGGGGGGTGCTTTATCAATTCCGCATTTCACGGCCTGGACTTTTGCCTGTGCATATTATGCTTTTTCGCAAAAGTGGCGAGTGGGCTTGGTGTCCTGCAAGCAGAGCAATGGGCAATCCATTTACATCACCGGGTCTTTCTTGGTTTTGCTACGCTGTGTTTAGCAAACTGCGCGCCAAGCTGCGTAAAAAACTGGTGGCCACTGATATCACACAGTGGCCATGGAAAGTAAGGCGGCAAACAGCTACCTGGTGGGTTCCGGCTCATTTTTTTGAGCAGACCGAGTATTCAGAGCAGCATCAGGTTTATATGCCAACTAAATGGGATGATTATCTTACTTTTCGTTACGGCAATTGGCGCGTACCTGCTGGTAAGTGGGATTTTTGGGAGGATGATGGTGCCATGAGACATCAATTACCCGATGAAATAATTGATTTTAGTAAGTTGCCAAAAATCAACTATAATCTAAATAAGACAAAAAATTAAAGGCTGGTTAATAAAAATGTTGCAATACTTGCGTGAAATTATAAGAAGAAAAGATCTTATGATTTACTTAGTCACCTCTGGTCTCAAAGCGCAGCATCGTAATAGTTATCTTGGTTATTTCTGGTGGCTGCTTGATCCCCTGCTGGGGATTGGTATTTATTATTTTTTAATGGTTGTTCTCTTAGGTCGCGGTGATAGTCCCGGCTATGGTGGTTTTTTAGTAGTAGGTATGGTTGTTTGGCGCTGGCTTAGTTCTACTGTTAATGCCTCTGCTAAGTCAATTGTCAGGCAGGCAGGTATTGTTTCTA
>JAAZJT010000062.1 GCA_012800215.1 Bacillota bacterium
AGCTGGCTAAAGCTACAAGAAGCAGGAATACGGTAACGGAGGCATTTTTAATAACCATAGTCAAAATTGCCAGGAAAACAACGTGCATTGCACCGGCAGCAACAAAAGCTCTCTTAGAATCTTTCCAGATACTAATCCAGATAGTACCGCCAAAGAATGAGCCGATCACAGCACTCAGGTTAAAAGCAGTCATGAAAAAGCCTAGTCTATTTAAGTCGCCAACTACGTATCTGAAATAGTAAGCTGCTGTAAGGATTTGGAAGAAGTAATAGATCTTATGAATAGTAAATCCGGTAAACATAGCCAAAAGTGCTTTGTTTTGGAAAAGGGTTTTGAATACTACAGAAAGAGGAACTTTTTTCTTGGCAGGGCCAGCAACAACATCCTCTTTTTCCAGGGAGGAGCCTTTCAGAACATAGGCATAGACTAAGTTAATGGCAATGCCAAAAATACCAATGACATAAGCCATGTAAGCCCATCCAGCTGCTTCGGAACCGCCTACTGCTACAAAATACGTGAGCATAGGAGGTACAATCAGACCCCATAATGTTTTACCACCGTCACGCCCTATTTTTTGACCAACAGCCAGGTAGGATCTAACTTTGGGATCAGTTGAAAGCTTTGGATAAATAGTGTTAAGAACAGACCCACTGAAGGAACCGAATACTGCCATTAGAACACCTAAAATAAAGACCGGAAAAGCTAAAGTAGAAGGATCATCTGACATTGAAGGCAGGATGAAGGTCAGCGCATTGGCGCCGGTGCCTACAATTGTACCAATAGCCAGTAGTTTCCAATATTTCCCAGTTTTAGATGATATCCTGTCCAAAAGCAAGCCAAATATAGGACCAAAAATCCAACCCAAAATACTGCGAAGTGTTTCGAGAACACCAGCAAGAACAACAGGAAGCATATAAATATCAGTTAAAAGCATTGCAAGATATGAAGAGAAAAATGCCATTCCGCCGGATTGGCCAAACTGTGGCAGAGGATAAAGTACCGTCGTTAGCTTGTCCCTTTTTGCTTGTTTTTCGTCGTTCATTTAACTAACCTCCATCTGTTTAATATCCATCGCACATAAGAATGAAAGTAGATAAATTTCCCTCGTTTTTAAAGCCTATAGACCACCCCCAGCTTATAATGATAGTATATTTGTGCAATTATAAAAATTAATAATAGAGCATAGCGTCGAAAAAAAAGGAATTGTGCGATGGGCTATATAAATCGTAACAGTTTTCTAAATAATTGTCAACTTTCGTAATTCTCTATTTCAGAAATTTTTCAATTTCCTAGAAGATCTGCAGCTTTGTGAGACTAAAGCATTAGCCTTACTTGTCCACGCTTCAATTTTCATTCTCTAGCTCGGTATTTCATTATTTCTCTTTGCTATTTAAAAAGCTGTTGCCCCGGGCCACCTGGCCCTTTTGACAACAGCTTTCTGCTATATTTAGCAGCCTACTATCACCGGATAAACACGCACACTCCACCACCTGTCTGCAACGGCTTATGCTTTCTAGTATTTTCCGTAAGTATGAACTGTATTAAGCAGAACTTTAAAGTTTTCCCAATTAACAGTACTATTACGCAAAATAGACTTATCGAAATTAAATACAAAATTACCTCCCGGAGCTAAAATATCTATGAGCTCCTTCGCTTTGTATTCAACTTCCTCCTTAGTGGCTGTTTTAAGTACGGTTGATGGAAATAACCCAGATATAATATGCCTATCACCAAGCCTCCTCTTGAGCTCCTTAGGATCGCCATATTCAAATTGAAGTTCGCTTCCTGGCGGAAGTTCATAAAGATAGTCTATTAAATGCATCCAGTTATCTTCGCAAAATACATTTACACCATAGCCGGCTTCATATTTTTCCCACATAGCCTGCTTAAAGCCAGGCCAATAAAATTTTTCAAAATCCTTAATTCTCATAAACGTTGGCATATGAGGAGCACAGCCACTTCTTAAATGTCTTTGCGGCTCTTTTAGCGCATGCTTTGCCGCCCTCCCAGTTGTTATAATTGGAGTTAACACCTCCAGCGCTTGCAAAACCTCGTCAGGTCTACGCCT
>JAAZJT010000063.1 GCA_012800215.1 Bacillota bacterium
GTGCAGGTTCTGGTATTAAAGGGGTTTGACAGCGTTAGAGAGTTTGCTGTCGACATGGTCAAAGTCTTTAAGTCCAGTAAATGGCTGTTTTCCCCGCTGGCACTGGGCATTATGAGGCCTTTTATCGGCAAAGAAGCCTATGACTTAATGAAAACCTTTGCTGCCCCTCTGCCGGATCTATTCAGTGAAAAAATGGCTCAAGGGGAAGACCTGCTGCTTTATGGCGCTCCACTGGCCATGTATTTTTATGCTGCCCCGACTTCGGATCCCCTCGATTTTGCCATAGCCGGAACCTATGCCATGCTGGCCGCAGAATCATTAGGCTTAGGCACCTGTATGATCGGCACCATCGCTCCTTTCTTAAAATACCGAAACCCGGTTGGCAAAAAGTATGGAATTCCGACCGATAATAACCACGGGATCATGATCATTTTTGGATATCCAAAGTATAAGTACACTCGCAGCATTAAACGCAGCCTGGGTGGTGTAACTTATTTTGGTGGTAGCAAAGAGTGACATTCGCCAGTAGAGAGGAGGGTCAAAGGCCCTTCTTTTTTTATGCTCATAGCTTAAACAGTGTGTTTTTAGAGGATTTCTCTGTTCTAGTGTAGAAAATTATGGAAATAATACACCCCGAATCACCATGGCATGTCGAAGTAACGGACTCGTTGCTCGTAAGGACATTAGAAGAATCGCGTTAAACTATAGGAGGCCTTCGATGAATCAGGATTGTGCCTTTTGTAATCATAATGAAATTATTCTATCGAATGATTTGGCCTATGCGATCTATGATAAATACCCAGTAAGCCAGGGGCATATGTTGATCATTCCTCGCCGCCATGTAGAGGACTTTTGGGGCAGTACCTCCCAAGAGCGTCAGGCACTTTGTGATCTGATGGAGGATTGCAAAGTGCATCTTGACAAGACCTTTGCTCCGAATGGCTATAATATTGGAATCAATTGCGGGGAAACAGCCGGACAGACTGTTTTTCATTTACATATACACTTGATACCTCGCTATTTCGGTGATATCGATAACCCGCGGGGAGGAGTCCGGGGAGTCATACCGTCGCGGCGGGTTTATTAGAAGCCTTGCGAAGAGTAGTCATCGCCGGATAAATTGGGATCTATGATAGATACCCCAGTAAACCACAGCCGAGGCTAATACGATACCGTTAAGCGGTATTCATTTTTAGAGGGGGGTATTAAATGGATTATAGTAAACTAATTGGTAATCAACAAGTACTTAAAAGCAATGGTAATGTATTTGTTACTCTTAAAGATTTATTACCAGAAAACGGGCCTATGAAAATGCTAATCGTTGCAAAAACTCCGGCACCTAAAAGTGTTGATGCTGGTCATTATTTTCAAGGCAAACAAGGGAAAATGTTCTGGAATATGCTTAAAAAGTATAATTTATTGACTGTTCCTGCGGATCAATTTGAAGACGATGGGCTTTTGAATCATGGATATGGCATAACAGACATAGTAAAACTGCCTCATGAATATTCACAAGAACCTACAAGAGAGGAATACAGAGTTGGAGCAGAACGAATAATTGCCTTGATCCAGCGATTACAGCCGGAAATTGTGATGTTTGTTTACAAAAAGGTGTTAGATAATATTATCGGAGAACTCGGTGTATCTACTATTACCACCTATGGTTTTAATGTTTCTCTGGGCAGTTTATTTGGAAGTAAAGTGTTCGTTTTTCCTATGCCGGGTACCCCATGCACTAAGGAACAGCAAATAAAAGCTATGAACGATCTTGTAAGTGCAATTTATTAGTATCTTTGGGGTGCTCATATGAGGGGATCCATATCTTATACTTCGGTAAATTAAGCTCCAAATATCCGGAACAAATAAAAGAAGATTTCTATGCAGCAGATCCAGAAGGCGGAGAATGGTATGGGGGGATCAAGCCGGGGGATTATATATTCCCCATTTATCAAGGGAAAATTGATCGCCTTTGGCAGGTGAGGGAGTCTACTAACCGGCCCAATAATATAAATAAAGATAATCCTGAGGTTGTAGAATTCAGTAGGAGGGGCAAAAGACCTCTTTTTTATGCCATAAGGGTGAAGATACAATAGGAAGAAGTAAGAACCTTTGGGCGAATAGTTAAGTGAGCTTTTGGGACTTTTAGATAATTAAGGAGTATTCCTGTAATGCTTAACAGAGGTCTTTGAAAAAAGAGACGCCAGTCAATTACAATTGAATTGTGCTGATCCAGTCGAAGAAAGGCACAAAACAAAAGATTGAGGAGGCGTCCCTATATGAA